>CAYUJK010000525.1:0-2705 GCA_964444895.1 uncultured Roseivirgaceae bacterium | reverse complement strand
ACCAGATCATACGCTTCGGTCGTCGGACCATCGTTTAACTCATTGATGATCTCGGCAAGAGACAGGAGCACATCGGCATAGCGAAAAATCACCCAATCGGCGGCATACTCGGGGCCCGGCCCACTGATGCCGACGTACTTGAGGGGAATGGGGCCCTCCAGACCGTTGTCCCTGCCGCTGGTTTCTCCGGAAGTATTGGTATAGCTTGCTATGATCGTATTTCTTCTTTTGTCGCTGGGATCATACGTATCGTAAAACTCCCACGGCATTCTGAATGAATACCATCCCGCCCCTCTTGTAATGAGCGAAGAAGAGGCAAAATCTCCGGGAAACAAGTGCTGCGGGTACCAGTTACGTGCGCCAACGGCCACATCGCAGGCGATGGCAAAAATCACCTCGTTATTCCGCTCTTCAATAAAAATATTGTTGTATTCCTGCATAAGGGAATACCCCATATTCATGATCTCACGCGCCACCGGCTCAGCTTTCGGCCACTGTTTCGTGTTCATATAGAGTTTTAGAAGGATCATTCGGGCGAGGCCTTTGGAAGCCCTTCCCCAATTGCCGGCATCGCCGTTGTAGCGATCGTCAAGGTCTGGAATGGCTTCTGTCAGGTCTTTTTCTATCTGGGCAAGGTATGCTTCTTCGGAAGGACGCGGCAGCACCTCAGCATCAGTTAATATTTCCGGATCCCACTTGGCATTTACCGGCCCATAAAAATCATACAGCACGTACATCATCCACGCGCGCAGGGTCTTGGCTTCGGCTATATACCGGTTCTTTACCGCATCAGGTACCGCGGTAGATTCGCTCATGCTTTGGATTGTGGATGTAGCTCGGGCCACAAACCGTATTTTAGCATACACCGCATCATCAGCAAAAGTAGCCGGCCCCCAGTTAAACTGGTTGAGGTCTGCTGTCCAGGCAAGCTCCATTTCATCCGTGACAGCCTCGCTGCGGATATAGTAGGCAGCCACGTTGGCATTGTACAAGTGGTTATACCAGATGCCATTTCCCACGTCATTAGCTCCCCAGTCTGTTCCAAAGGGATTGTACAATGTAATGACTGCTGCGTTAAAATCGGCTTCCGTCTGGAAGAAGTTCTCGGGAGAGATTTGCGAAAATACTTTCGTATCCAGTGCGTCTTCACATGCTGTCATAGTAAGTGTCATGAGAGCCACAAATAGCCCAAAGATCCTTACCGTTGCGTTCCTGATCGCTTTATCTAATATTTTTATCGGTTTCATCTTTTTCTGATTTAATGGTTAAAATCCAACATTAACACCCACGGTTGTAGAAATGGCCTGAGGGAACGGATTGGTTTCACTAAGCTCCGGGTCGAAACCTTCGAAATTCGTGAATACCGCCAGGTTCTGGGCGTCAACAAAGATCCTCACCGACCTGATGAATGTATTTTTCAGAAGGTCGTTGGAGAAATTGTAACCTAAGGTAACGTTCCTAAGGCGCACAAAATCAGCTTTTTGCATCGTGAAATCGTGAAATCCGGATGGATTGTTTCCGATATACCGGTCGTTGGCAATGCCGGGCAAGTCGCCTCCGGGATTGTCTGCTGTCCATACTCTTCGCACTTCTGTCGGCACATTTTGCATGTTGGCGATAGCGAGGCGTCCTCCGGGGTTATTCGGGTCATATCCCGTACCGATAGAATTGGTGGACCGAAGATTTCCGGTAAAGGCATTGAAAAAGAAATTCAGGTCGAAATTCTTGTATTTGAAAGTATTGGCCAATCCAAAGTTCCATTTGGGAGCGCTTTGCCCCAGCAGGACTACATCCTGGCCATCGAGCACACCGTCATCGTTGATGTCCACGTAGCGGATATTGCCGGGATTGGCATTGGGCATGTATTCAGGAATCTCTTCCCTGCTTTGAATGATACCGTCGGTTCGCCATCCGTAAATGGCTGTGTAAGGATCGCCGTCCTTTATCCACGGATCAAGCGGGGTTGCCAGATTTCTCTCCACCCAGTAGCTTTTGAAGGTAGTTCCGGTAAAGGTCGTCGACCAGGTGAGCGGCCCCTGCACATTCACTGAATTCAACATAAACTCTATCCCCTGGCTGCGTGTTGAGCCGACGTTAGCACGCTTTCTCACGATTTCATTGCTCAAGGGCAACCTGTCCCAATCGAGCAGATCCTTGGCAGTTCTCTGATAAACTTCTACCGTGCCATCTACTCTTCCCCGCCACAGTTCAAAATCCAGCCCGAGGTTAATCGTTTCGTTGGTTTCCCAGGTAAGGTTCGGATTGGCGAGCTGAAGCAAGGCCACTCCGTTGTATATGGTATTGCCTATAGGATAGATGTATTGATCCTGTACGCTTCCGGCCGTATTTAACCCCATCAGCGCTATGGCACTTCCCGCATTCATGGGGTTGCCTGCCTGGCCTACTCCTGCTCTCAGTTTCAAGCCTGTGAGCGTACCCGCGTCGACAAGGAACTCCTCGTTGTTGATCTTCCAGGCCACGGACGCCCCGGGGAAAAACCCAAATTTCTTATTGGCAGCAAACTCGCTGTCACCGTCATACCTTCCCGTCAGCGTCAGAATATATTTATCCTTGAATCCGAGGTTGACCCTGGAGAACAAAGACTGCCTGTTTCGTTCACTTCTGAATGATCCGAAGCTGCTCAATTCTTTGGCAGTAGCGGCGCCAATATTGTTGTCGTCAAAAACATCTGTGAAAAAGTCAAC
>CAYUJK010000524.1:0-2711 GCA_964444895.1 uncultured Roseivirgaceae bacterium | reverse complement strand
TGCGAAAACTCGAAGATGTGATCAAAAGCCTTACGCAGTTTTCGCGAAACATGGGCCACAAGCTAAAGAAAGCGAACATTGTATTCAATGATATAGTAGACGATGTAGTGAACGAAGCCAGGATGGCCTACAACGGCAGCGATGCACAGATCACCAAGCACTACCAAAATGGCGCCCTGATCTATACCGACTACATGCGGCTCCGGATTATTCTCACAAACCTGGTAGGAAATGCTTTCAAATACCGAAAAGAAGATGAAAAACTGGAAGTCCAAATCTCTCTTACGAAAATAGAAGATCACTACCTGATCAAAATCCGGGACAACGGCATTGGCATCGCCAAAGAAGACCAGGAAAGCGTATTCAGTATGTTTTTCAGGGCCACCGAGCAATCTGAGGGTTCAGGACTCGGCTTGTACATTGTGAGTGAGACACTTGATAAGCTTCAGGGTAACATTGCCCTGGCCTCCGAACCAGGCCAATTCACAGAATTTACTGTCCAAATTCCTGTTATTACCACGATATGACATTTTGCAAAATTCGCTGAAGCCCTGCCATCCCGACACATTACAAAATAAATATTTGAAACTTATGCTTGTAAAATTGCCATTTTTCCAACACCAAACCCATCGGTTAACTAACTTTTAAATATTTCTACACAAAAAATTCAAATTCATTATTTGTTATTTCCATGATACAAGCCTAAATTTGCTTTAACAAAACACAGCTAACTCATTCATTTATAGGAAATCACAGCCCGATACAAAATTTGATTGAATAAAACTATTTGTTAACCCTAACTACCAACTAATGATATCGGCCAAAAAATACGTCCTTTTTGTAGGACTGCTGATCTTTTCTGTGTGCGCAAAAGCCCAGCAAATTCAATGGGCGGACCACGTTGTTTTTCAATACAACCAGTTTGATGAAAACGATTTTTCGGCCAGAGAACTGCTGGGACCGCCTGACGCCTTCCCGTATGGCAAGATGAGCAATAAGGCTTTCAGACTGAACGGTGAGTCTGCGTATGGCATAGCTACGGTAGGGTTTAGCCAGCCCGTTCAGGTTAAGCAAATCATCATAGTTGAAAATTTTCTTCCTAACCGGATCGCCAAAATAGTGCTGAAAGACACCGATGGTCGCGAGCACCTGATCCACGAGCCGAAGCACGCCGTAATGCACATCCCCTACCGAGTACAAAGCATCAACATCGAATGCACCCCCTACAAGGTGGCCGCACTTTCCATACACCTGAACACCCTTGATAAACCAGGTTGGGCCCAGATAGATGCAATCGGCATTTCTGACAAGGTAAACGACAACCAGCAACTGGCCGCCTTACTGGATGTCAATGACTACAACATAGAAGAAAACATTCGGTTTTCGGGTGAAAAAGAAAAGCTAAACCGCAATATCAACACTGACTTTACCGAAGCCAAGCCCGTACTCTCTCCGGATGGCAAAACACTGTATTTTGTTCGAAAATACAACCCGGCTAATTTTGGCGGAAAGTCAGACGAACAGGACATCTACTACTCGGAGTTCATAAATGGGCGGTGGACGGTAGCCCAAAATATTGGGGCACCCCTTAATGACAAACATCCTAACGGCATCTGTTCCGTTTCGCCGGATGGAAATACCATCTATGTACTGAATGCCTATAACTTTCGCACCGGTTTAGTGCAAGACGGCGTGTCGGTATCGTATCGCCAGCCTAATGGCGAGTGGTCTTTTCCGCAAAAGCTAAACATCGACAACTTCTACAACCTGAATGAATTCCAGGACTACTACGTTTCGGCCTCGGGCAATACCCTGATTCTGGCAATAGAGAGAGAAAATGGCCACGGAAACCAGGACTTGCACGTGAGTTTCCGGCGGGACGACAACACGTGGACAGAACCCCAAAACCTGGGCAGCAGCATCAATACGCAGCAGGAGGAGTATGCCCCTTACCTTTCGCAGGATGAAAAAGTGCTGTTTTTTACTTCTCAAGGTCACTCAGCTGATGAAGAAGGCGATATCTTCTACGCCAAGAGACTCGACGACACCTGGCTCAACTGGTCAGCACCCAAAAACATCGGATATGAAATCAATAGCGCCGGCCTGGATGCATACTTTACCATAGCGCCCAACAACGAGTATGCATACTTCGTCTCGTCGGACGAGAGCGGTGTACCTGAAGCCTCGCTCAAGCCCGGGCTTGACATTTACCGCATTCCCATGAACATAGAGCCTGAGCCGTTAAATGTGCTGGCTGTGAAAGGCCGGCTGATCAACAAAGCCAACAACAGCGGTGTGCAAGGCAAAGTTCAAATGCACTCAGCCGAAAAAACAACTTACAAAGGTTTTGCGGTATCGAACTCGCAAACGGGAGATTTCAACATGAAAATGGCTGACGAGGGCACGTATGAAATTACAGCCGAGGCTGAAGGCTTTATCAGCTACAATGAAAAAATAACGCTCAAAGAAGAAAATCCAGGAGAAGGAATCGTCCTCAATATTGAGATGGAGCCGCTTTCCAAAGGTCATAAGTTTGCGCTGAAAGACTTGTTTTTTGTAAGAAGCGAGGCCGAAATGCTCCCAGGTTCGGAGCCTGAGTTAGAGCGCCTGGTAGGGATCATGAAGCAAAACCCGAAGATTCACATAGAGCTCGGCGGCCATACCGACAATGAGGGCTATCGATCGGCCAACATCCGGCTGTCGCAGCAAAG
>CAYUJK010000523.1:0-2712 GCA_964444895.1 uncultured Roseivirgaceae bacterium | reverse complement strand
GTGACGGTATGATAGCCCATGTACCGCACTTCGATGTCAACGCGGCCCACCGGCACGTTGGTGAGCACAAAGTACCCTTCGGAATCGGTGGTAGTGCCCACTACGGGGTCTGAGCCCAACAGGATGACGTTAGCCCCCGGAAGGGGAATTTGTACTACCTGGTCAATCACCTGACCTCTCACCGTTTGGGTAAGCCCATCTGCCCATAAATGATGGCAGAAAAACATCAACAAAAAGGTAAATCCAATTATTTTTTTCATTGTTCTCCGAGGTTTTTCCAACAAAGGAATAGCGTGTCGGGTACTGTTGAAAAAAATTGACGATGAACGCGGGAATTTTTGGGATGAACCGGAAAGAAAGAAGATAGCGCTGCAATCAGACGAGGAGAGAAATGCGTCTAAGAAGTCTCTGTGTGCGGGCAGGGTTCTCGGGAAACTGACACACCGATTACTGAATACTGATTACCCCTCCTACGTTCTGGTTTCTTGCTCCTTTCTCCTTGTTCCTTGTTCCCTTCCCTTTACTCCTTGCTATTTACCCGGAGTCACGGACTATCGTCTTGACCGTTTCTCCTAACTGCCTCCTGCTGCTTCGTTCCATCCTTCTCTCCCAAGCCGGTCTGACTCCGCTTTGCTTCGTCTGACCTCGACTGCCGCTGCTTCCTTCCTAATTCCTTGGCCCTTTGACCTTTGAGCTTTCAGCTTTGAGCCTGCCCTCTGCTCCCTGCTCTCCGCCCTATGCTCTCCGCCCCTTGCTCCTTGCTCCTTGCTCCTTTCTCCTTGTTCCTTTTTCCTTTTTCCTACTCTCCAGAGGCTGCACTTTCCATTAGCAGCGGGTGCTCCCTGGTCTCTCCCTTAAAACTCGTGATCAACACTTTTTTTGCAGCGTTGGGAATATATACCTTTCGCGATGACTGCGACAAGAACCCGGTGCCGTAAGAGGCTTCTTCTTTGTATGATGTCCCATCATCCAGGGTTACTTCTATCAAAAAGTCTTCCCTTTCCAGCGGCAAAAAGACGCCTTCCCCGTTCCCCTGGGCAAAGACCCTCAGCGGCCCGCGGTTCTGAGCCGCTATAAGCAATTGCTCGCCATCACCGTTGACAAGCCTCACCAGGGACTTGGCGTCGCCCGGCACGTAAAAGCCGCTTTTCACGATCTCTACGGGGCTGAAGTTCCCCGTGCCATCACCGCTTAACAACACTCCGTTAAACGCATCATACCTTCCCTGCAGCAGTTCGGTGCCGAAGTCATTGCCCACCATCAGCACGTCCTTGTTTCCATCGTTGTTAAAATCTTCCACCAGCATGCCGTATACCGGCGCCACCTGGCACTCCAAAGGAAGCTCATGCATTTCAAATTTACCGTTGCCTTTGTTCTCGATATACGCGGAGCTCATGTAGTTGGCGCGGTAGATCAGGGCGCTGTCCAGTTGCTCCTGGTTCAAAATGTCGTTGATGGTGGCCCGCCCAAACTCGGCGTGTTTCAGGAACTGCGCCTTCACTTTGATGATCTGCTTCTGAATGTCCAACCGGCTGAAAAAAGGAAATTCCCTCAACTGGCCATCCACATCTTTGCAGTAAGAGGTAGGGATAATGTCATAGCCCTTGTTTCCGTCAAAATCGGCCGCATAAATGGACACAGGGTATTTCTCCGAGGCACTGAATATCGTATTCAACCCCACGTTCCCAACGATGTAGTCCAGATCGCCGTCGTTGTCAAAATCTCCGGAAACTATGCTATTCCACCAGCCCGTTTGGTCGCCTATACCGGTTTTGGAAGTAACCTCTTTCAGCACACCCTGTTCGTTGGCAAAAAACCTCACCGGCATCCACTCACCTGCCACCACCAGGTCGGCCCAGCCGTCGTTGTTAAAATCGGTCCACAGGGCATCACACACCATCCCAAACTCATACAGGGCCGGCAATACTTTGTCGTTCACAATTTCAAAACGGATATTTCCCGGGGTCGACCTGTTTTCGAGTATGTAGCTATCCACGGGCTTGGGATACTCGTGCGGTTGTAGCCTGCCACCCACAAACAGGTCAATGTCTCCATCGCGGTCGAAATCGGCCCCTTTTACACAGGAACCACTTGAAAGAAAGCGAGGCAGCGCCTCGGCCCTGTACACAAACTGCCCGTCTACATTTTCAAAAAACTTGTCCTGGTAGCCTTCATTGGCAATCTCAAATTCATAGCCCCCATGCACCAGGTAAAGGTCCAGATCACCGTCGGCATCGGCATCAAATAAAAGCACCCCCAGCTCTTCTCCTATTTTATCATCGCCACCTTTGCCGGGCAGCAAATCGGCTGGTGTAAACGAATGGTCGGCATTCTGAATCAGGAACGTTCCCTTGTTAAAGTGCGACCCTCCGATATAAAGGTCGTCCAGCCCATCACCGTTTACATCTCCCACTGCTATTCCCGGCCCGTATTGCGATAGCTTGTGAGGCAGCAATGGCTGTATGTTGTAGTCGATATGGTCGCTCTCCTGGTGAACAAACAGCGGTTCAAAATTTTGGGAAATATTTTGCAGCAAAGTGGGGGCATTCTTTGCCGGCGCTGTTACCGCTTTTGTTGCGTTCTTGCTGTCTACTTCAAGTGTCTGATTTGCCTGCAGGTTCACGAGCTTCTGCTGAACGCCCAGAGGCCAGATCACGATGAGCGAATCAATCACGTCTGAATTTCCCAGGCCAAAATACACGTGCTCGTCTA
>CAYUJK010000522.1:0-2716 GCA_964444895.1 uncultured Roseivirgaceae bacterium | reverse complement strand
ACGGAAAGAGAGCCAGCGCCTACCTGCTTTTTAGGGATGAAGAAAGGGGAAGTAAAGTGTCGCTAAGCTACACTCCAAACCTGGGGGCCGACTGGAAAACCATTGACCTGACTGACTTTTCAGTAGGTAATTGGGAGCCCTCCTACGACACTGAGCTATGGAAAAAGGAAAACCGGCTTCACATCTTTGTACAAAAAACAGGGCAGGGCGATGGGGAAACACTGGAAGACCTGGATGCCGAGATGGTGTATGTGTTGGAAGGAGAATTGCCGGATTGAAGACACGAACCCGCCTGTCGGCCCAATGCCAATAAGTTAAGACCGCTTAAAAAGTCCTTCTCCGAAACGGAGAAGGATTTAGGATGAGGAAAAACCATCAAACAGCTTAACTTATTGGCATTGGTCGGAAAAACTAACTGCACGAATTTTCACCAAAAGAGTGGCTGTCTGTAGCACTTGTTAGTGACCCCGGAGAGACTCGAACTCTCGGCCCGCTGATTAAGAGTCAGCTGCTCTACCAACTGAGCTACGGGGTCATGCCAAACTTTAGGGCGCAACGACGGCAAAGAAGTACTGCCTCCTGCGGCTGCCTACTGCCGCTTATTAACGCTCCCAACTCACCCTCTCCACCTTCACATCCCGCGAGTTACCACCTACCATAATGTCAAAGTCGCCGGGCTCCCAGGTATATTCCAGGTCGTAGTTGTAGAACTTCAGGTCCTCGGTAGTGATCTCGAAAGTCACAGTTTTGGTTTCTCCTTTTTCCAAATGGACTTTTTGAAATCCCTTCAATTCCTTCACAGGCCGGGTGATGCTGCCTACCACATCACGGATGTAGAGCTGCACTACCTCCTGGCCGTCGAAATTGCCGGTGTTGGTCACTTCAATACTTGCCATCAGGGTTTGATCTCCTTTCAATTCCGAGCTGTTCAGTTCCAAGTCTCCGTAACTAAACGTGGTGTAGCTCAAGCCATAACCAAAGGGATACAGCGGGTCATTGGAAACATCCAGATAGTTAGACCGGAATTTTTGAAACCACTGGCCCTCGGGCAATGGCCTGCCGGTGTTTTTGTGGTTGTAATAAATGGGAATCTGTCCGGTATTTTGCGGGAAAGTAGCCGTGAGCTTCCCGGAGGGATTCACATCGCCAAAGAGTACGTCGGCGATAGCCAGCCCGGCCTCGCTGCCTGCAAACCAGACATTCAAGATTGCAGGCACATTTTCCTCTTCCCATTTCAGGGCCAGCGGCCTGCCAGTAAACAGCACTATCACCACCGGTTTGCCGGTTTTTAGCAAGGCTTTCAGCAGTTCGCGCTGGCTTTCGGGCAATTCGATGTTCGAAAGGCTGGAGGCCTCGCCACTCATCTCAGCAGATTCGCCCATTGCTGCCACAATTACATCGGCGTTTCGGGCTACATTCACCGCTTCCTGGATCATCACTGAGGCAGGACGAGAATCCCTGCGAGTGGGTTTACCAAAGATGCTCACGCGCGACTCCAGCAGTGAATCCCCCACAATATTAGCACCACGGGCATGGAGTATTTTTACGCGGTCACCTACCACTGCTTCCAGACCTTCCTTAAGGGAAATGGCCTGATCGAAATTAGCGGCCACACTCCAGGTACCGGGCATATTTTCCCGGTTATCGGCCATAGGGCCTATCAATGCAATCGTTCCTTTCTTTTGCAGGGGCAAAATATTGTCTTCATTTTTCAACAAGACAAACGTCTGCGAGGCGATTTCCCTGGCGGTTTTGCGGTTTGCTTCTGTAAACACTTCTTTTTTGGCCCGCTCAGGATCACAATAGCGGTAGGGATTGTCAAACAAACCAAGCTCGTATTTGGCTATGAGTATTCTCCTGACAGCCTCATTGATTTGGCTTTCCGTTACTTTTCCTTCTTCGAGCGATTGCTTCAGGGTGGTGAGGAAGCCCTCTCCTACCATGTCCATGTCCACACCAGCTTTCAGCGCCAGGGCAGAAACCGTTTGCAAGTCGCCCATGCCGTGGTCGATCATCTCGTTGATCGCGGTGTAGTCGGTGACTACAAAACCGCTAAAGCCCCACTGGTTGCGGAGCACATCGGTCATCAACCATTTGTTGGCGCTGGCGGGTATGCCGTCCACTTCGTTGAAAGACGTCATCACGCTGCCCACACCGGCATCTACCGCGGCCTTATACGGCTCGAAGTATTCATTGTACATCCGCAGGCGGCTCATGTCTACTGTGTTGTAATCACGGCCGGCTTCTGAGGCGCCGTAGAGGGCAAAATGTTTCACACAAGACATGATGGTATTGTTCTGCGAAAGATCGTCGCCCTGGTAGCCTTTTACCATAGCCTTCGCAATTTCGGCCCCCAGGTATGCATCTTCTCCATTACCTTCCGACACCCTGCCCCACCGGGGATCTCGCGATACGTCCACCATAGGAGAGAAGGTCCAGCATATCCCATCGGCGCTGGCTTCCGAAGCTGCCACCCTGGCCGACTGTTCTATCAAGGTCATGTCCCAGCTACTGGACATCCCCAACGGAATGGGGAACACCGTTTCGTAGCCGTGGATGACATCCATACCAAATATCAGGGGTATTTTCAGGCGACTTTCTTCTACCGCGATACGCTGCACATCCCTGATTTTGGCGGCAGACTTGATGTTGAACAATCCGCCCACTTTTCCCTCCCGTATCTTTTCGGCAATACCAGAACTGGAAGCTTGCCCGG
>CAYUJK010000521.1:0-2722 GCA_964444895.1 uncultured Roseivirgaceae bacterium | reverse complement strand
CCTCTGGAATTTCCAGGGGCTTTTTTATTTCTGCCATTCCCTTCACAAGATTCCAAATGTTAATTTAACCCTCCTTAGCTCAGCTGGTAGAGTCCCGCCCACGGCGGGATAATCAGTAGGTCGCTGGTTCGATCCCGGCAGGGGGCTCTGAAAATCAGGCCTCTGGAATTTCCAGGGGCTTTTTTATTTCTGCCATTCCCTTCACAAGATTCCAGATGTTAATTTAACCCTCCTTAGCTCAGCTGGTAGAGTCCTGCCCACGGCGGGATAATCAGTAGGTCGCTGTTCCGAAAGCTTTCGGAACGATCCCGGCAGGGGGCTCTTAAAAGGTAGTCATAGACTGCCTTTTTTTGTTATGTATGTGGTGTACATCATATATTCCCCCTCGGCCGATAAATACTATGTAGGCCAATCAGAAGATCATCAATTCTTTTTGATAAATTCAAGCTCGTTATGCCACTACTGCTGTTGCTGAATGACAGGCATAGCTGATTTCGGGACTTTCCAACTATTTCCTGTATGTGACGCAATGCTCTGAAGCTGCAAAAACACAAGCGAACCGGTGAGACATGGACAAATTGATTTTCAATATCGAAAGAGCATTTAACGCCTCAGAAGCAGAGTTGAGCGCGCTGCGTGCGGCAATGAAGAAGATACATCTCGACAAAGGTGCATTTTTTCTTAAATCGGGAGAAATCTGCCATTCTGTAGCTTTTATTGACAAAGGCTCCATGCGGTTGTTTTATGATTCACCAGACAAAGAGGTTTGTAACGATTTTTTCTTTGAAAACTCCATTATCGGATCTTTTGCCAGCTTCCTGGCGCAGGCGCCATCAATAGTGAACATAGCAGCCATTGAAAAATGTACGCTGTTTACACTGCACTATGACGATGTTGTGGCGCTGATCCGCAGTCACCCCTCTCTCAGAGAAATGGCTAATATTATTATCCAGGAGCAACTTATCCGGGCTGAACGAAGAGAGGCAGTCCTGCTTCGAAATACACCGGAGGAACGCTTTAGAAACCTGATGGAGGAACACCCCAAAATTTTCAAAAGAGTTCCATTGCACTATGTGGCCAGCTACCTGAGCATTACCCCCGAAACGCTAAGCCGCTACAGAACTAAATTTCTTGCATAGACAGAATTGTTGCGACAATAAATATTGCCACGAACTAATGAGGTTGGACCTTTCTTGATTTGAATCAATTCTTTCGGCTGCCAAACTATTTTTCTTTGCAGAAAAAAAACAAAGAAAATGAACTCATCATTAAAAAAAGAACAATTGATAGTGTTGACGGATATCATTACGGTATTAGTTGACAGCAGAGAGACAAACAAAAGCTACGCGGTATTTGAAGAAAACGTACCCCCATTGGGAGGGCCGCCGCCACACTCACATCCGGATGAAGAAGTATTCTATGTAGTGGAAGGAGAGTTCGAATTTGTTTTGAACGACCTCAAAAATCCTTTCAAGGTGCTTTCCGGCAGTGTGGTACACGTGCCTTCCAATGCCGTACACACGTTTAAGAATGTAGGTAAAACACCAGGTAAAATGGTAGTGATACTTACGCCAGGCGATTTGTTAGATTATTTCAGGGCTATCGGTGATCAACTGCACGAAAATGATGAAGCGCCTGATCTCACCCAAATTCCTGATTTTTCGAAACTGAATGTGGAACGGGCCTTTGCACATGCCGATGATCATCACATCAATTTTGTGATGCCGGATATCATTAAAAATTAAGTACCTTACTTTCTTATTTTTTACAGAAGATGATTGTCATTGATATTATTAGGAACAGCAGTGATGATATTTATGCCAAGCTGAGCTACGAGCCTCAAAAAAACTACCTGCTGATGAAGTGGATAGGTCCATGCACTGAAAATGAGGTGAAGGAAGCTTCTATGAAAATGTTTGAATGGCAGAAAAAAGAAGGCTTGCGTACCAAATGTAAATTTCACGTGCACGACACCAAAGAAATAGAGGGTGCCTGGGCAGGTTTGGTGGACTGGATCAGCAACTATTTTTTTCCTTTGAACTACGAATATGGGCTGCGGTTCAATGTCAGTATCTTGTCGCCAGACTTGTTTTCCAAGTTGTCTTCTATTCAACTTGAAAAAAAGACCAGCAGCAAAGTTACTACTGTACTGTGTGAGACGATTTCTCAGGCCGAGGCCTGGATCACGAAAAAGTATGTGGAACTGTCCTTGTGATGTAAAATCATTTTCGGATACGAAAGTAATAAAGTTCAAACCTATAAGGTTTTAAAAGTCTTATAGGTTTTTTTGAATCTGTTCTTTAGCAATCCCCAATTGTCCGCTTTACCGACATTTTGTGTTCATTATTTTGACAAATATTTATCTCTGAAATTCGTAGTACGCTGTTTTACAGAGGGTTAAATTTTTGGTATGGTAATTTGTAAGTGTAGGCCAGGAAAATTTAGAATGCGGACGACTATGTTTAAAAATTACTCAATATGAAAAACCCTATGGAATCAAAAAAGAAGCGAATATTTACAAAAAAGACGACTATCATAGTTGGTTGTGTTTTAGCTATTGCACTTTATCTATCACACGAGTCAATTGCTCAGCCATCAGGCAACGTAGTTTACGACTCCCTCTATTCAAACATTCTGAAGGAGCAGCGAAAAATAAGGGTCGTTTTTCCGAATGACTACCATGCCGACTCCACCAAACAATATGACGTCATTTATGTAACTG
>CAYUJK010000520.1:0-2726 GCA_964444895.1 uncultured Roseivirgaceae bacterium | reverse complement strand
GCTCGCGGATAAAGCCCGGCACGCCCCACCTGAGCGCAAAAAAATCCTCGTTGCGCGCCATCCAGGTAACCTTGTAGTTAGTAGGTAGCGGATCGAAGTAGGTAGAGCCCAACTTGCCGCCGTGCACTTTCACGAGCTTGGGTGTGGAGTGTGCATGCGACCAGTTGAACTTCATCTCTACCCAAATGGGCCCCTCGAATTGATTCTCAAGCTTTTCCATTGCCTCGCGGGTAACGTCTTCCACATTTTTGCTGGTGCCGCCTTCCGAAGAAGTACCCGACGAGAAGGGCACGCGGTGAATAAGTTTCACTGGCCGGTTTGCTTCCAGCATTCCGGCGATCAGCACGTCGTCCATCCACTGCTGCCGCTCCAGCGGCGTCATGCCGGCCATGCCTTCGCCGTGCGAAATGCCGATCCCATCCAGGTTGGGGTATTCTTCCAGCACCTGTGTTACGCATTCCCGCAGGTACCTTCGCACAATTTCTGACGTGTCACCCTCCACATAGTAGTAAGGGAAGAAATTTTCTTTGGCCACATTGTGGGCTTTGGCCAGTTCTTCGCTCACAAAAATGCTCCAATGCACCAGGTAGGTGTCCAACCCGCGCTCTTTGGCCATGCGAAAAATAGCCCGGTAAAGCTGCTGCCATTCAGCCAGCTCTTTATCAGTCCAGGGACTGGCCTCGGGAAAATTCTTCGGTTTGATCATGTAGGTGTAAGGGTGCATGTTCCACAGGCTGATCACGTTGAACCGGTTTTTTACCATCATATCGAGAAACGCCTCCCAGTAGGCAGGGTCTTTCACGGTTTCTGTATGGAGGTCAAGTGCGGTGCTCTCCCGGTAGGTTTGCCACGGTAGGTTGAACTTGATGCCCCTAAACTCCAGGTTAGGACTTTCTTCAAAGGCTTTTACATCCTTCAAAGCAGTTCCGTTTTCAATTGCTTCTGCCAATGCCAGCGCGCCATAGATCATCCCTCGATTGTCACCGCCATAAATGGTGATTACTTTCCCTTCGGGGATGACGGAAAAGGCCTCCGGCTTCAGCCGGATGGGGTGCACAGAAAGGCTGATCAGGTGGTCGTAGCCTGTTCTTCCGGCCTGGACTTTATACCCTTTCTGCGTCAGCGTTTTGCTCAATTGGCGGAAGGCGTATGCAGCTTGTGGCGATTTTGCGTCATAAATGAAGGCAACAGATTGTGAAGAAACAGAGTGGAAACCTGCCAGGAAAAAAATACCCAGGCATATCAATAGCATTTTCAGGTGTATCATTTGCAGAAATTTATCTCATGATGGAAATCCGCAAAAGATACTCATTCTGCCCCGGATATAAAATGCCTTTGGTGGCGAACGGTGGGAGGGGGTGAGGTTTATTTGTGATGGCTAGGTCAGACGATAGAATGGGGCAGTGAGGAAAGTCTCTTTACCAACATTCTATAAGCACCGAAAATCGAGTTCTGAGTCAGTTTGCAGTAGCCATTTTAAGAGCCCAAATATAGGTCTTATCTGTCCCGTTTAGGTGGTCCATCCTACCAGTAGCAGATCCAGATATTGCGCGCTGAACCAGTTAGCATTTCGAGCGAGGCGCGATCACTTCCTTAAAGGCCATCGGACTGCCCTAACGCACCTAACCTCCAGCAGTCGGAGGGTAAGTCGTCGTGAAGGCTTTGGCAGATTATAGAGGTTGTTTACCTAACTTTTTCTTTGGCTTTGCTTTTCCCTAACCGAGTGGTTTTTCCTAGTCGCTTTTTCTTGGCAGAGAAATAGTCTTTCAATAAACTCTTTTCCCTTTCGGTAAGCTCCTCACCTCCAATAAAGTCCACGTCTAATTCTCTGTTGTGTCTTTTCTTATTCATTATGAAAGTATCTATTTATAAGCTTTTCGGCAGCTCTTGTTTCAATTATCATCAACCGTCCTCCAAAATGGGCGGCCCCCAGTGTCTTTACGTAATGTTCGATCAGTTGGGTTTTTGATATAAACGCTACGTTGCCCTCATGTCCCCTTTGAAAAGAAAGTTTACAAGCAAAAGCAACAAGATTTCCTGCTACACCAGTATACATCTTATGTTCGCCCCGATTAAAAGCTGCATTCTCAACCAAATGCATAAACACATGGTCTTCTTTGACTTCTAAGCTTAAAAGCCCTTGAATAATGTGCGGATTGTGGACAATGGTTAGCTTATAAATATCTCGCTCTTTTTGGTTAAACTCTTGTTTCCAGTTAAATAGCCAACCGTTTTTCTTAACTACCGATTTGAGGTCTTGCATAGCGACAAGGCTAACTTCCGTTGGAAAGCTATCGCCCGTTACTACGTTCTCGATGGAGCGGGTGAGTTTATCAATTAAGAAATCAAGTCCTGTTTCTTTCATTATCCGCAAAATAGCGAAATTCTAGCTATTCTAAATTTATTGTATAACCTCTATTCTCATTTGTTTCCCAAAACGTCCCGACAAAAGAAAATCGGCAGGTAAATATCAGTATTGGGATTTTCAAGAAGGGAAGGATTATCAGGATTTTTGTTTCTGTGCATTTTGAATGCAGCAAGTTTATTGATAAAAACAATATGTTCATTAAGATAATTAATTTGATTTATGGAGGCAGGCCTGTTAACTTCGGTACTTTGATGAGAAATGCTTTAGGAACTCTTTCCAGCCATCAGAACTTATTAGTGTAAAACATTCTTAAATCAATATAATATGGAACAAAACTCATCCTCAAACAAAACGGCAT
>CAYUJK010000519.1:0-2730 GCA_964444895.1 uncultured Roseivirgaceae bacterium | reverse complement strand
GGAAATATCCATCGTATTCCCGGAGTAGCAATGTATCTGCCCTGTCGTAGATATCATGGTAAAAGGAAGTGCCCCCTAAAGTATAAATGTAAAAGCATGGCACGCCATTGGTATGAAAAAAACAGTGATCGCTATTGCATGCTTCGCCCCTCGCTTTCACCTCCTTTAGCAGCCCGTTCTCCTCATTCAATTGTGTAAGCTGGCTGAAGTATTCTTTGTGCTCCAGGCCATTAACCACCGTTATCCCCTCTACTCCGGTACCGGCCAAATCTAGATTGATCAAAAATTTAATGTTTTCCAGTGGAAACGCAGGATTTTTCACGAAGTAATTAGACCCTATCAGCCCAGCCTCTTCTGCTCCAAAGGCAATAAAATACACGCTATACTTCATAGTGCCCGCCTTTAGTTTTCTTGCAAGATCCAACATGAGTGCCACCCCACTGGCATTGTCATTGGCGCCGGGAAAGTAGGTTTCAAGCCCCATTCTCCCAAGGTGATCGTAGTGTGCGGTGATTACCAGGCAGGTGTCAGTGCTGCCAGCCCCTGGCAAATATCCAATAACATTATTTGACGAATAGTCCTCAATGTATTCCGCATCAATTGAAAACTCAATTTCGTCCAACGGACCTTCAATACTATCGCGAAACAAAATAAAGGCCGGTCTGAATGCCTGGGACGTGGATACTGACCAGGGCACTTTGCCCTGATGCACAAACCCTACTGCTCTTGCCGCTACCCTGCCCTCGTACTTCAAGTACTCCGAAAACTCCCGGACACGCGCAGCTTCGGAAGCGGAAAGTGCTTTTTCCGAAGACATATCGACAAGTAAAACCCGGCTTTTTTCCTTTGTTACCTGCTCCATCCACCTATCCTCCAGAATCTCGGCCAGCGTAAGTGTTTTTGTCTTATACCTGCCATTGCCGGGCGGCGAAGCAGGATCCACCAGGTATTGTGCTCCGGGTTGTAAACGTTTACCATTTATCAGTATATCTAACTTTCCAGGGAAGGCATTCACATTATGATGGAATGTCTGCAAATAGTTACCGCTCACCGCTCTCAAGCCCATTCTTTGAAACTCCTCAGCGATAAATCGGGCTGCAAGTGCTTGTCCGCCCGATACATATCCCCGACCATGAAATGCCTCTGAGGCCAGTGTGTCGATCACCTTTCTTGCATAAGCCCTGTCCTGCCCGTAGCCATGGAAGCTCCAGAGAAAAACCAGGAAAGTCGCGATTTGCATTAAAGCCCTGTTTGTCATCTGCCTATACATTTTCTTCTACGATTTCCTTTAGGCACTCCACCCAAACATCGTTGGAGTTGAGGCTTTCTACCAACTGCCAGTGTTCTCCGCCCTTCTCCAAAAACATTTCCTCAAACTCTTCCCCTACTTCCACCGTCGTTTCCAGGCAATCGGCTACAAATGCTGGTGAAAACGCCAGTACATTTTTTTTGCCTTGCATAGCCAGCTTTCCGATTACGTCTTCTGCATAAGGCTGAATCCAGGGGTCCTTTCCCAGGCGAGATTGAAAGCAGACGGTGTATGCATCTTCTTCTATCTTCAGTTCTTCTGCCAGCAATCTGGAAGTCTCAAAACACTGCGCACGATAGCAATAGCGGTTGAGCGCCGTATACCGGGCACAACACTTTTCACTCAGTTGGCAATAATTATTGAATGCTGCTTTGCGAATCTGTCGCTCCGGAAGTCCATGATAGCTAAACAACACATGGTCAAACTTCCTGCTTTCCATGTATTTCCGGGCATTATCAGCAAATCCGCTTATGAATTTCTCCCGTTGAAAAAAAGGCCCGGCAAATACCATCTCAGGTATTACCTGCCAGTCTTTTACCACTTCCATCACCTTATCATGTACGGATCCGTTTGTAGCCGATGCGTATTGCGGAAATAGGGGCACAACAATCAGCTTCTCGAATGGCGTGTTCCGGAACTTCTCCAACACCGAGGGAATGGAAGGGTTTTGATACCTCATTGCCAGCTCCACCTGGTAGGTGTCACCCAGAAGTTTCTGCAGCTTCTCCGTAACATCCTCGCCATGAAACATCAGAGGCGAACCTCTTTCTTCCCAAAGCTTGCGATAAACCGCCGCAGACTTTGGCGCTCTGAATGGTGCAATGATCAGGTTTACCAACATCCAACGACTCAAAAAAGGGATGTCGATGACGCGCTTGTCCATTAAAAACTCCCGGAGGTATTTCCTCACGTCAGCCACAGAAGTGCTATCAGGGGTTCCCAGGTTCACAAGGAGCACGCCGGTTTTTATATTTTTAGTGTGGGCCATGGAAAAGATTCATTATAATATTGATGTGTACAAAGAAAAACAGTTTATTTTAAAATATCTATGAAGAACCCACTGGTAACTGTTATTGTTTTGTGCCACAACCAGGCGCCGTTCGTTGAAGACGCTATACGATCGGTATACCAACAGACATATCCGAACATCGAGCTGATAGTAGTAGATGATGCGAGCACTGACGGCAGCCCTGTGATAATTGAAAGACTATCTCAAGAGCACCCGTTCCGGTATATCTGCAATGAGCACAATACGGGCAATTGTGTTGCCTTTAACCGAGCCTTGCGTTTCGCCCTCGGCAGCTACATCATCGATCTGTCCGCCGATGACATACTACTGCCTTCGAGGATACAAACGGGAGTAGATGCCTTTGCACTGCTTCCTGACAGCTACGGCGTTCACTTTACCGATGTAGAACTGA
>CAYUJK010000518.1:0-2738 GCA_964444895.1 uncultured Roseivirgaceae bacterium | reverse complement strand
TCGTTACAAACGAGGACTATGTTTAGCACCAATTATAAAAAATGAAATCAAAAATCCTGGTAAACTTTTACTGAACAATATAGATCTGGGCTTTTAGCGACCTTGTCTCTCCGCCCGCGTCATTAACCGGATAAAAAGAAAAAGTCATTCTGTACTGTCCTTTAACCCAGGTATGGCTCGTGAAGGTGAGTGTTTCAGCATCTCCTTCCTCGTATTCTGCTTCTCCCTGGAGGTTTAAAGACAAATCAGCTGCGCCGAACTCTTCCTCAAGTATCTGAAGCATATTTTCTTCATATTCAAGGTACAACATCATGGACGTCACATTCATGTCGTCATCGGCATAGAAAGCAAAAAACTCCATGGGAAGTTTCAGGAACGAAAATTTTTCCGGGTGCAGAAATTTCAACGTTTGTCCTCTGAAAAAATAGCGTTGAAGATCCTTGTCGTCTATATCATCAAAGAGCTCCAACTGCTCAGGTTCTGCCTGTATTCTTTGTACAAAAGGATTTTTTGATTCCATGTCAGATAATTTTCTGTCTATATTTCCCGAACAGCAAAGGCCGGGATTAAACATTAGCCCTAAAGCAAAAACCACAAGCATCACCTTCTGGCTTTTGCTTTTTTGGAAAGTTCATTTTCAAGAGCATTCCTTTCGCGCCCTCCGTTGGGGACTTTCACGTCTGGTATCTCTCCATCGGGCACAGGATCGAGTTTGGCCTTTTCTCTCTGGAATATACTGGCCAGCACGCATCCTTTTATATCATAATATTTTTCGTCAGCTGTTTTTCCTATGAGCTTCACGTAGTAAAACTCATTGTCGGTCTTGCTGGCGGGAAATTTCACACAATTCACCAGCACATCAGATGCTTTTACAACGATGTGTTTCACGGAATTGAATTTGTCCTCTGCCAGGGCTTCTACATATTCGGGAAGAAAATACTGCTCGGGATGATCGCGCTCTATGATGGCATAAGGCCAGCCCTGCCAGCCAATGAAAATCAGGTATTCCTCAAAATCTACAGGTTGCTTTTGCCAGCTCAGGTAAATATCGTCTGTCCGGGGATCAAGCTTTGTCTGGCGATCCCAATTCCTAAGGGGCTTTCCCGTGCCATAGTCCGACATGTTGGCGTCCTCGCTCCATCGCCAGTTCAGCAAGGCCAACCCCTTGGCTTTTTTTGACATCATAGCGTATGAGGCATTCTTTTGAGCAGTGTCTGCCAGGTTTCCGGCGTCAATTCCGGTTGTATCCTTAATCGTTCTGAACAGTTTGTTTAATAATGACATAGAAATTTTATTTTGTTTAATAAAAAGTGAATCCCTGCTTGCGCTGTGGGAATCCTGATTCTTTCATGCACAGCAAGAGTTGGTAAAATGTCACATCTATTAGTGAATAGCAGCATCATTTTGGAGCATAAAGTACATACGAGAGGAAATTTTCAACTCCTTGGGTTAATGGCGAATACCAACCGGATACAGATATGTATTCTGAGCTATCGACTTACGCCACCAGGATTTTTTCGTGTGTTTCATTAAAAAAAAGTAAGACTTCAGCCAAAAAACACATAGGAATGGCTTCTACTGCAGTGATGCTTCACGGGCTCATATAGCCCTCCGGCCAGGACTTAGACCCAGCCAACTACCAGTCTGACGGGTTGGTGGACATCCTAATCCAACAATCCCATCCGACCGCTGGCGGGATAGAGCGCGGGGCGGTCAGGCTTTAATAGAAGTGATCCCTCATTGGCACACATAGCCGTCCGACCGGATATTAGCTCGGACCACTACTGGTTTGAAGTAGTGGTGGGCAAAATCATCCATCCTCAACATCTGTCTTAGAAAAACCCGGCATAAGCCATCTTCCTTCCAATTAATTACTATATTAATTCGTGTATTCGTGGCTAATGAACTATGAAAAAATCAGGCGCTTTTCTCGTGGTATATGCCCTGGAACAAATCGGGGTGAAACACACCTTTGGCATTCCAGGCGTGCACAACACCGAAATCTACGACGAACTCAATAAGTCCGAACAAATAGAGCCCGTACTGGTGACCCACGAGGGCGGTGCGGCGTTTATGGCTGACGGCGTTTCGCGGACCTCCGGCGACATCGGCACGCTGGTGATCGTGCCAGCTGCAGGCATGACCCACGCCATGAGCGGCATCGGCGAGGCTTACCTGGACGGCATTCCCCTGCTGGTGATTTCCGGAGGTACAAGAAGGGATACTGGCAAAAGCTATCAACTCCACCAGCTCGACCAGGGAAAGGTGCTGGACGGGATCATCAAAAAGTATTATCTGATCTCAAAGCACGAAGACATTATTCCCACCATCTTTGATGCCTACATTACGGCCATCTCTGGCGAACCCGGCCCGGTATTCGTGGAGGTGCCCGCGGAAATCCAGATGTTTCGCGGAGAAGTTGGCCAGCTTCAGGAATTCAAGGACGAAAGTACGTCAAAAAAGCCTGACCCCGGCGCAGTCAAAAAAGCCGTAGATTTGCTCGTTGCGGCCAAACACCCGGGGCTATTTCTCGGCTGGGGCGCCAAGGAAGCTACGGGCATCGCCGTGAAAATAGCTGAGATGCTTGTAGCCCCTGTAGCTACCACCCTGCAAGGACTCAGCGTTTTCCCCGGAAATCACCCTTTGCATACGGGCGTGGGCTTCGGGCCCGCCTCGGTTCCGGCTTCGCAAAAGGCTTTTAAAAACTGCGACTGCCTGCTGGCCGTAGCTACCCGTTT
>CAYUJK010000517.1:0-2747 GCA_964444895.1 uncultured Roseivirgaceae bacterium | reverse complement strand
ACGCGACTTCGCCTGGACGTAGCACACACTATTCAGAATGAGCGGGGCGGAGAACGAAGGCCGGCTCATTAGCAACCGGCTATTCGCTTTTCAACAATTTTTCAAATATCCTGGGCATAGATTCTTCATCTATCGCCGTCATATCGGTCAGCTTTAAGGATTTAACCATTTTGAGGGTAGTGGTTTTATAATGCTCAAAATGCGCAGTCTGCAAGTGCGACTCGTATGCCTCTTTGTCTTTATAAATTTCCAAAATCCTAATTTCTGTTGGATTTTCCACCTGATACATCGGGTATATGGCGATCACGCCTGGCTCCAGTTGTACGGAGGCCGCTGCTTCTTCTTTGAGAATCAAAAGGTATTCGTCCAGGTAAGCCGAATCTATTTCTATTTCTGCAATCCGTATCATCATGCCATCGGCTTTGAAAGCCTTTTCCTCCTTTTGCGCACAGGCACTTACAAAAATCATCGCTGTACAAAAGAGGGAAGCCACGTTTGTAAAGTTCATGTTCAATTTATTTCCGTTAATACGATTTCTACTTTTTTGCTTAAGTCCATTCCTCCATCTAATCTCAGAATTTTGCATTTGAGCAATCGAATCCAATCAGCATGAACTTTTAGGGACCTGCCATTGAAATTCGGATTCTCGTATTGATTTGCCCATTCCAAAAATGCTTTTGAATTTTGTTGGATGCTTATGTCAGTCAGAAGCTTTTCGCCGTAGCGTTCTATCTCTCTCGCCTTCAAACGCTCCATTCTTTCTGCATTTTCCAATCGGATAAAAATGGCTAAATCAAAGGCTGTTTCCCACTCTTTCCCCCAGCTTACCATTGAACCACTTACGACTACATTCTCAAACTTATAAAAATCCGTCTTAAGATTTTCATTTCGTTGTGTCAAGGGTATCTTTTTCTGAAAAGGTGGCGTCGTTTTTTCCCAATAATAATCGTCAGCATCTAAGTGCCTAAAATCTGTTCTTTTCTCTATTTCCCTGCCCAATGTTGTGGTTCCTGAGCCCGATGCTCCAAATAGCAAAATTTTCATTTCTATAAGATTGTTTTTCTTGTCATTTCGTTCTTGTCTTTCTACACTTTATCAGGTGAAACGGATAGTTTTCAGTTACTTCTGTTACTTCGAAAAGGCCTGCCTTCCCAAACTCTTCTTCTATAGCCTCTTTGTCGTAAAAGAAAATTTTGACTCCGCCAAACATTTCAAAACGGTCTTTACTTATTAGTGTCCCTTGTCCATAAGTTTCAGCGTCTTTCGTTATGGCAGTAAAAACCATGAATCCCTCTGCGGTCAATTGGTTAAAACAGTCCCGGATAAGTTTTGCTCTTTCATCTTTGTCTAACAAGTAAATTAGTCCATAACAAAATATTCCATCAAACAATTTGTTGTCAAACGGCATATCTGCTACTGACCCGTGGTAAATTTTCAAGTTGTCTCCAAAATGCTTCTGAGCCAAATCTATCGCGGTCCGGGAAATTTCAATTCCTGTGACAGACATTCCGCTGTCCATAAAAATTTGTGCATTTCTTCCATAACCAATTCCTGGTATTAGCACATTTTTCACTTTGTGTTCAACAAAAAAGTCTTTTGTCAAAACAGTGGATTTTGCAGGCTCTAAACCCCACATTTCTTGTTTATCCTTAAATGCTTGTTCCCAAAATTCTGCCATTACCGTTTCTATTATACGTAAACTTTGTCTTCCAAAATGTTTTCAAAAGGCCTAAATCTATGCCAGCTTGTGGCTGATGTTCATACGTTAAAATCTGCCTTATAAGTCTGCTTAGGTGCTTTTCCTTTTCGTGTATTTCGTGCTTTTCGTTGTTTTATCAAAATATACCCCCAAAAAAATCGCTAAACTCGTTTCGGGAGAATCTCGCATGTCGAATAATCATCGCTTTGTGTGCTCCACCAGCTGACAGATCATGCTCGATTTCATTTCACTTAGTGATTATGCCCTCCGGCCGATGTCTGTTGGGCTGGTCCGCCTGCTTCAAAAACTTTTTGTCCTTTCAGGTACGTCTTTTTAACCTCTCCGCATGAGAGCATCGCCTCCCCGAAATAAGGATTGAGGATTTCCTCGGACTCACTGAGCCAGAAAGCGCCCTTATTGTCAAAAGCCATCGGACAGAATTCTTTGTACACCTTGTCTTTTTCCAATCCGAATGACTCGGTTACTTCCAGCATGTTTTCCGAAAGCATGGAGAAGTGTTGGCGCAACGTTTCCAAATCTTTGGCTTCCTCCATCATTTGAATGGCACGAGACAATTGTTCTTTCAACGTCATCCAGTGGTCGTGCGCTTTTCCTTTGAGGTTTTGCATTTCCACCTGCGCAAGGGCACTTTCTACTTCTTTTAAAGCTGAAGTGGCGCTCTGGGCATTATCTTCTACCAGCGCATTTTTCACCTTGAAGTAAGCATCAGCGACGGCTGTGATCTGCTGACGAAAAGCCTGCGGCACATCCATTGTTTTAGTTTCAGGACGCATCAGCATGCTGTAGTTGCCGGAAAGCTGGGCAGCCGCGTCAATGGCAAACACACCATTCGTTACGATTTCCTCTCCGGCCTCAAGGCCTGCCTCCACCAGCCACATTTCGCCCATGCGCGGGCCAATGGTGATTTCACGCATTTCGTAGGTAGGGAACTCAGTGTCGGGCACCTTGACATATACTATCGAGCGTTTACCCGACCACAGCAAGGCGGTGCGGGGAATAGCCAATGATGCCTGGCCTTTGCGCAGGG
>CAYUJK010000516.1:0-2766 GCA_964444895.1 uncultured Roseivirgaceae bacterium | reverse complement strand
CATTTCATCCGCGATGCAGGAAAGCATATTTCCGTCAACTACATGCTGGCTAAAGAGTCGGTTCAGAAGCGGTTGGAGTTTGGCATGTCGTTCACGGAGTTTAGCTACCAGTTGATACAAGGGTACGATTTTTACCACCTCTACAAAAACAAAGGCATAAAAGTGCAGTTGGGTGGCTCTGACCAATGGGGCAATATCGTTACTGGCACGGAGCTGATCCGCAGGATGGATGGAGGCGAGGCCTTTGCCGTTACCACGCCTCTGGTACGCAAAGCCGATGGGACGAAGTTTGGCAAGACAGAGGAAGGCAACGTGTGGCTCGACAAGGAGAAAACTACGCCGTACAAATTTTACCAATATTGGATCAATGCCTCTGACGAAGACTCGAAAAACTATATCCGGATATTTACTTTAAAAAATCAAGAAGAGATCGAAGCGCTGGAGGCCGAGCACGACAAGGCCCCTCACCTGCGAATATTGCAGAATGCCATCGCCGAAGAGGTGACAACGCGGGTACACAGCCGGGAAGACTATGAAATGGCCATAAAAGCCTCGCAGATATTGTTTGGCAAATCGACTACCGAAGAGCTCAATAGCATTGATGAAAAGACGCTGTTAAGTGTATTCGAAGGAGTGCCGATGATTGATATTTCTAAAGGTGAACTGGACGGCGCAGGAGATATCATCACGCTTTTGTCAGACACCACCAAAGGAGAAATTTTCCCCTCTAAGGGCGAAGCCCGCCGGATGATCCAGGGCGGGGGCGTGAGCATTAACAAGGAAAAGGTGACTTCCGTAGATCAAAGCCTTGATTTTACTCTTTTGCAGGATAGATATTTACTGGTGCAGAAAGGCAAGAAGAATTACTATTTGGTGAGGGTGGGGTGATGGGAATTATTTCAGTGTTGTCCACTATTTTTATCGCTTAAACTAATCTTCTGTGAAGCCGAGCAAGAGAATTATTGAAGTTCAAAAAGTTCCCATTACCATCACACAATTTGGTGAGGAAGATTTTATATCGCTTACAGATATGGCCAATGCGAGAGAGGGGAATTCACGCGCTGCCGATATTATCAAGAATTGGATACGTGGCCGCGCGACGTTGGAATTTTTGGGTGTTTGGGAGCAACTTAATAACCCCCACTTTAAAGTGGTCGAATTTGACCACTTTAAATCGCAGGCTGGATTGCCAAGTTTTGTGTTAAGTCCTGGCCAATGGATAGAGAAAACTAATGCCGCGGGGTTAAAAGTCAAATTAGGAAAATATGGCGGCACGTACGCACATAAGGATATTGCTTTTGAATTTGGATCTGCTATTAGTCCGGTTTTTAAACTGTACCTGATAAGAGAATATCAGCGGCTCAAGGAGATTGAAAGCAATCAATACAATCTGGAGTGGAATGTGAAGCGGGTGTTAAGTAAGATCAATTACAGTTTGCAGACTGACGCCGTGAAAGACTTTATTATACCCAAATCTAATCTAAGCAAAGAAACAGAGTGGCTTGTGTATGCGGAAGAGGCAGATTTGCTCAACGTAGCTTTGTTTGGATGCAATGCCAAACAATGGCGGGATGCTAACGCTGAATTGGCAAAAGAAGGAAAGAACATTCGCGATATAGCCAGTATCAACGAGTTGGCAGTTTTATCCAATTTGGAATCGGCGAATGCGGACATGATTCGTGAGAGTGTGCAAAAAGAAGAGCGTTTCTTTAAATTGCTCAAAATCGCAAAATATCAACTTGAAATACTCAATAGGCAAGATTTTCTGAAATCTCTAAAGAAAACGTCGGATGGTATTTATCTATCAGATTCGGACAATAATAAAAGTTGAATTGATACGGTTCAGGATTCCATCCAACATTCCACTATTCCAACATTCCAACCCGACAACCCTGCCCTTAACCAGCATTCTCCCCTATAGCTACCAATTTCCCTATGGCACTTTCATTACATTTCTATATATTGGCTGGCCAATCACCAATTCATCAATATGTCCAACCAGCAGAAATACGAGGCCGACGTAAATGTGATCGGGGCCGGCCTCTCCGGGATCGTGACTGCCCTGGAACTCCTCGACCAAAACCTCACCGTAAACCTTTTTGAACGCGATGAACCCTCGGCCTTCGGCGGACTGGCCAAGTGGTCGTTCGGAGGTATTTTCTTCGTGGATACCAAGCAGCAGCGCAAAAACGGCATTCATGACAGCATTGAGCTGGCCCGCCAGGACTGGTACAACTTCGCCGAATTTTCTGATAAGGACGTGTGGCCAAAAAAATGGGCAGATTATTATATTGAAAACTGTACGCTTGATGTATATGAGTGGCTGCGCTATAAGAGAATCAAGTTTTTTCCCGTGGTGCATTGGGTGGAGCGGGGATTGTACCAGCCGGGCAATTCCGTGCCCCGATTCCACATGGTGTGGGGCACCGGCCATGAGCTTGTCAAAGTGCTGACCAAAAACCTGGAATACCATCCGAACCGGCAGAAACTGTCTATTTTCTTCCGGCATAAAGTCGAAGATTTCGTCATGGCAGGAGGCAAGGTAGTGGGCGTATCAGGGACGGACGAAGAGGACAATAATGCCTTTGAAGCCAAGGCCGATATTAACATAGTAGCCTCAGGGGGTATTTCAGGGAAGATTGAAGAAGTGAAAAAGCACTGGCCCAAAACCTGGGGCGAGCCGCCTGCTAAAATACTGAACGGTTCCCACCAATATGCGGATGGAACATTGATCTATGCCTCGCAAAAGATAAAAGCCAACGTAAC
>CAYUJK010000515.1:0-2767 GCA_964444895.1 uncultured Roseivirgaceae bacterium | reverse complement strand
ACCCTTATTGTGGACGACGAAGAGCTGGCCAGGCTCTTGCTGAAAGACTCCCTGAAAGACATACCCGAAATTCGCGTTACCGGTGAGGCAGCCAATGGCTTTGAGGCGCTCAAAGCCATTAATGAGGAAAAACCCGACCTGGTGTTTCTGGATGTGCAGATGCCCAAGCTCACCGGATTCGAAATGTTGGAACTGCTGGAACACAAACCGGAGATCATCTTTGTCACAGCCTACGACGAATATGCGCTGAAGGCCTTTGAACAAAACGCCGTGGACTACCTTTTAAAACCATATACCTCCAAAAGACTCAGAGACGCGGTGGACAAAGCGCTGCTGCGGATTCAATCGGGCCAATCGGAAAACGCCGTCGTGGAGATGAGTGAAAAGCTCCAAAGCAGCGAAGAGAAGCTGGAGCGGATAGTGGTGAAAACGGGTAGCAAGATCAAGATCATTCCCGTTCGGGAAATTCAATACCTGCAAGCGGAAGACGACTATGTGATGATTTTCATAGAAGGGGAGAAGCACCTGAAGCAGCAAACCATGAAGTATTTTGAAACCCACCTGGACCCCCGGGAGTTTGTGCGTGTCCACCGGTCGTACATAGCAAGAATCAGTTTCATTGAGTCCATCGAACTCTACGAAAAGGAATCCTACATCCTGAAGCTCAAAAATAGCAGTACTCTCCCTGTGAGCAAAAGCGGTTATCTGAATTTGCGGGGGAAGCTGGGGTTTTGATTAATAGATGGGCATAGCTGCATTATTCTTTTGGTTGAAAATGTATCGGAAGGCAAGATGGCCTGTATAGCTATCTTTAGTGATATATCCTCCTGAACGCGTGCGCCGTTCGTGGTTTTCAATGTGATGGAAGGTCATAATCCTCCAGGACTTTCCCTGCCATCCTAAATGGAATTGTGGACTTCGGGGGTCTTCGGCTATTCCGAATAAAAAGGAATCGTAGCGGAATCGAAGGATGTATTGAATACGCCAGAAACTTGTCTTTGATGGATTGAGATTGGGCAATCCAAAAGTAACAACGGTTAATTCAGGAGTAAAAGAGAATTTGGAATCAGGCTTTTTTTGAAATGTGTGACCTAATTGTAGTGTAGTATAAACAGACGGATAAATCATGTTTGGCGGTGCGCTATGTTTGTGGAGAAACTTTAGGGAAAATCCAATATAAGATTTACGACTATTGAATAATAGTCCAACCTGGCTGCTCAAAAATTTCCTTGATGGATAACGTGTAAAAGAGCTACTGATAGTGTCATCGATAGGTCGAAAATTTGTTTCTGAATATTCAAGACCCAGGGAGGGAGAAAAAGAATATTTCCCCTTAAATGAAAGCTTTTCAAGCACAGAAAATTTTGGGGCAAACGCAAAAGAGAAATCTGTGTTACCGGCGCCTTCTACACCGGCGAGTGAGTTGGACTGGGAAGCAGTGCCTTTTTGTACTGCGACCCCTATGCCACTTCTTAATGCCGGAACAATTTGGTCGTAAGCTATATTAACATTTAAAGAATTGTAGCTGCTTGACCCTGAATAAGATACATTTGAACTCACTCTCGGATCGTTCATACTCCCTGCAAATGAAGGGTTGTATTGTATCGGAATGACTCCAATGGGCCATTCTTCCATACCAAACTGACCAAAACCTTTTTGAAAAGACATACTCATTCCAATGAGGATCACTATTTGCCATATTCGCTTCATAATAATTTTGTTTGGTTTAAAAATTTTGAGGGTTGATAGGGACTACATAAGACCCTCTCGGGAAAAAATAATTGTGTCGTTGCCGGGGGCGTTTAACCCGGAGCTTTTTCTTCTTTTTGTGCTTCTCTTCAGCTTTTTTTATGCTAATAGGGTTGATATCTATAGATGTTTCGGTAATAGGCTTTAGTTTCACCTGTTTGGGGGCCAGTTTTTCCGGCACGTCAAAACGCCGCTGCATCACCCTTTCGCTACTACTTCTGTTTTCTTTGATCGGGGTTTGAATGCCTCCTTTTTTTTCTGGAGTTGTTTCACTTGCTTCATTTGGCGATAGCAATATTGTAGGGTATTCTTCTACAGTTTTTCTGTTGGAGACATACTCCTCAGGAATTGTTTTATGAAATGAAGTGTTGCTTTCCAATTTCCACGAATCGATACTCAGTGTGAAAACCAATACTCCGAGAAGTAAGGCATTAAGATGCCATTTGAAGGGGAAAAACTGCTGGGTAGGTTTGAGCAGGCTTTTTTCCAATCTACGCGTGTCATGATACTCGAAATTAATATACGCTTCTTTCCACATCGAAATCTCCTCGTTCAATTCGTGGTTGAGCATCACTTCTTTTTCCAGTTGCGCAGCTTCTTCCGTTGGAAGATTGCCCTCCAGGTATTCAAAAACCAGTGCGTCCCTATCATTTTCCCAATCCCTCATATCACATTTGTTAAGTTTTTTATGGCATTTTTTACCTTTAGTCGAGCCCGAAAGAGATATACTTTTACTTGGGAGTCCGATAGTCCCAGTATTTCCCCGATTTCCCGGTATTCGTAGCCTTCCAGGTCGCGCAGCAGAATGATGGATTTTTGAATTTCCGGGAGTTCATTGAGAGTGTTTTCCACAACTTTCTTGATGTCGAAATTATGCTTTTGAAATACAGCGTGGTATTCTGTATTCCCCTCTAGCTTTACCTTGCGGGAGTTGGTTTTTAGATAGTTGATCATCGCGTTATGCGCTACGGAAAATAACCAGGATTTGACCTTTTCCGGATCAATGCTCTTTCGATTT
>CAYUJK010000514.1:0-2786 GCA_964444895.1 uncultured Roseivirgaceae bacterium | reverse complement strand
GCATTGTACCAGGTGCTGATGAGCATCACGCATTGCGGTGTCATGTATTCTTTCTGGTAGCGCTTGGCAATGTAATCGGGAATATCAGGCAAATACTTACCGCCAGAACCAAGGTAATAATCAAGACCAAGGATGATCAGTGAGTCTGAAAGGTGCATGTCGTGCATAATGCCGGTCGCTACCGTCTTTACCTGCGGAACTTGAAACTCGGGATAATAATACTTGATGTGCCGGAAGGCCGTTTCAAACTGCGCCTCTACGTCTTGCAAATCGCCAAAAATACGCTCTATTTCCAAGAACAATGAATCGATAGTCGAATCGCTTACCAACTGGTAAAATTGCGACGAAAGTATACGAGGGTCGGGGTAAGCCGATCTCCGCAAAAACTCCTCCGCAAATGCCGGCTCTGCACGCAGCAGGCTGTCCATTTCCTGCGCCGAAGACACGCTGCGCAATTCCCTGTCCAGCCTCTGTATCGTTATGTCGACTTCTATGCCCGAGACATCCGGATACTGCGGCTCCCGTTCTGTTTTGCAAGATACTGCCGCAAAGCATGCGACGAGGAAAAATAGTGCGTTCTTCATTTGTTTTATTAGTCTCCTTTGTGAAATATTGAGCCTGCAAATATGTAGATTTAACAGGTTAATTCTAAACGGGATTGTCTTGATCCTCCGTTTTTTGTTTTGGACTAACCCATCTTATAAATAGTATTGATATGATAAAACGATATTTACCCCTTGTTTTTTTATTTGTTTCCGCAGTTTCCTATGCCCAACCCAAATTGGGATTAAAAATTTCTCCATCCCTGGTTTCGAACCGTGTGAAGCACAGTGCCGATGACATGAGCGTAACGAAAGACGGCCTTGCCCTCCGCCCCGCACTTGGCCTTATTGCAGACTTTCCACTGCTTGATAACTACTACTTCAGCACAGGCCTCAGCTACATGCCCAAAACCGTACGGCTCACTGCCAACCCTATCAACGGACCCTCTTACACCAACAAATACACCACCCAATACCTGCAGGTGCCCATTACGATCAAGCTTTTCACCAATGAAATCGATATTGACAAGCGGGTATACTTTCAATTAGGCGTAAATGCGGAAGTCATGATCTACAACGAACACAAGACCGAAGACAATCCGGCCTTGATCCGCCGGTTCAACATCGTAGACGTGCCCCTGGTGTTTGGGGCAGGCGTAGAAACCTACCTCGGCACCAACACCATCCTGATGATGGGCCTGAGCTACAATCGCGGGCTGGTAAACGTAGCCGGATCCGAAAACTTCGGCAACAGCGGCTTTTCGGTGAGAAATGATCTTTTTGGAATTGACCTGGGCATAAAGTTTTAAAAATGGTGGGATTGTAAACGGCAGAATAGAAAGAATGATATTATCCCGGATATTCGAAACCCAAACCAAACGCTGGGCATACAGCCGCGGCACCTTCAAAAAAAGAGCAACAATAAAAAAGCCTCAACTACTTGGTAATTGAGGCTTTTCTTGCAGTCCGTAGGGCTATTGAACCCATACATTTTAGCTTACCTCCACTTTTCAAAAAATCCCTTTAAATAGCCAAAAAACAAACATTCTTATTTTTGGAAGTAAGCCAAAGTAAGCGTAAATTTGAAAATGTAGTACCCCAGGTGGTACCCCAAAATCAAAATGGGGTACTACCGGAAAACTCAAATTACTATGGCTTCAATAAACTTATTCCTTAAAAGACCCCAGGCAAAAAAGTCTGCTATTGTGTGCAAGCTCCAGGAAGGCCGGGAGTATGACATAAGGTTATACCCCGGAATCAGCATCAACCCGAAACATTGGAGTAAGAAAAACTCAAACGTACTGAGTGCTGACCCACGGGCAGCAAGTATAAATAAATACCTTTCTGATTATGCTGCAAAGGTGAATGAAATCTTTCTTGATGCTAAATCAAAAGGCATAAAGCCAGACAAGGAATACTTTGAAAAAATCCTGGCCCCAAAGGAGGAGGAGAAAACAACATTTTGGGAGCTTTGGAGCACTTACATAAACAGCAAACAAGGCATATTCAAAAAGAACTCATTCAGCAAGCTCAATGCCCTAAAAAGCCACCTCATTGAGTTTGAGAAACACACAAAAGCCCCTTTGCACCTGGACACGATCACAGCCGAAACAATGGAAGATTTTCAAAACTTCCTATACCACAAAAAAGACCTCAATACCCAATCTGCACAAAAATATGACAGCGTTTTTCGATTGTTCTTGAATTGGTGTGTGAAAAGAAAGCATACTGCGAACATGGACTTTAAGCATTTCACGGCCATACGACAGCCCGACAGTCTAAAAGTGATCATGACCGAAGAGGATATTAAGAAACTCCACAAGGTCGATCTAAAAGATAAAAACTACCTTAGAAACGTTCGGGCGCTATTTCTTTTGGCTTGCTCCACAGGATTGAGATATAGCGACCTTTCCCGGATCAATAGCCAACATCTAAAGCAAACCAAAGAGGGTTATATCCTTCAATTGCGGCAAACAAAAACAGAGGACTTTGTAAATATTCCTCTTACTGAAAAAACCCTGCAAACGGTGAATGATCTTATCAGTGGCACCCTACACGCCGTCAGCAATCAGAAAATGAATACATACGTAAAAGAGCTTTGCCAACTTGCCGGAATAGATGAACCATTCGAGGTACATGCTTACAAAGGCCGCCAAAAGACCACTACAACAGTCCCCAAATATGAATTGGTAACAACCCATACCGGACGTAGAACCTTTGCCACTTCATTGCTGAATAAGGGCG
>CAYUJK010000513.1:0-2791 GCA_964444895.1 uncultured Roseivirgaceae bacterium | reverse complement strand
GACCTTTTTGAATACAGCCATCACTTCAACCAAAAGTTGGCAGATGTATTCATGGAAAATCAGGATAAGACTTCTGAAAAATCTGTCAGGCTTTTCAGTCACATTCTCAACGCACATCAAATCTGGAACAACAGAATTGACCCCAAACAGCCAGGATTTGGTGTATGGGAATTACAGGCCATCGGCAATTTTAAGAACATTGACCTCGAAAACTTCAACCATTCCCTGCTGATACTTGAAACCATTGACCTTGACGCCCGCATCAGCTACACCACCGCCAAGGGTCAACCCTTCGGCAACAGCATTAGGGAAGTGTTGTTTCACATTGTAAACCATACTACGTACCACCGCGGACAGATTGCTACCGAATTTCGGAACAGCGGCCTGGAACCTCTGATGACCGAGTACATCTTTTACAAAAGATAGAATGATGAGTGACTATCCGAACGCGCTATCCCAGAGCAGCTTACGGAGCTTTTTTGACCAGTTTGTCCATGATTTCAATGGAATGTTGGAATAGTGGAATTATGGACCATCACTCTTGCTTTCCAGCATGTAGAGATAAGAGGCTAAAGCCCTGGCATGGCGGGGATTTTTCTCCTCCGCCCTGAGGAGCGGGGCAACTGAGTGGCCAATCGAATTAAAAATTTACTATCTTCCCTGGCAGAAAAACCAACTATGGCAAAGAACAAGACCGCCCCTACCTCGTTAAGCGTAACTGATTTTATCAACGCAGTGGACGACGAGCAAAAACGAAAAGACAGTTTTGACTTAGTAACCCTGATGCGCAGCATTTCCGGAAACGAACCGAAAATGTGGGGACCAAGTATTATTGGCTTTGGCAGCTATCATTACAAGTATGCCAGCGGACACGAAGGCGACGCACCGCTCATCGGCTTCTCTCCCCGCAAAGCTGCGATATCTCTTTATGTGTTCACCGGTCTGGATCAACACAAACATTTGCTCAATAGCCTGGGGAAATTCAAAATGGGGAAGGCGTGTATCTATGTGAAAAGACTTTCCGATATCGACCAAAGTCAGCTAAAGGCCCTGATGAAAGAAACAATCGCCTATCTGCAATCGAAATATGGACAAAAGTAAGTATGTTCGCCGCAACGAGACCTTCGAGTGTTAAAATGGGAAACAACAAAGGGTCTACTTCCTAAACAAATCGATCTAAATACCATGCAAGAAGATTTTTTCAAGAACACAACCGCTGCAATCATCAATAAAACTCAGAGCATACTTACCCTTTCCTATGTTTTGACAGTGGGTATAGGCATGATGTTTAACTACCAAAAATACTCCGAGTTTGGGATTAACATCTTCAGCTATTCCGATGTCTTTGACTTCCTGATTGCGCCTTTTTCCGATTTCAATATTCTCTTGTTTTCGGTCGCATCTATGGCTGTCGCTTTCCTATTGATGCGCTTTGATATGACCTGGAAAAAGAAGTACCCGAAATCCTATTCATTCTTCAGCTTTGGTCTTGCCAGAAAGAAGTGGTACGACACCGTTCGCTATGTTTCCTTCGTTATCGGCTTTGTTTACTACTTGTATACAGCGGCAGATCTTTACGGCCAGTTTACCCGAAAAAGCATAGAACAGCAGACGCCTATTTCCATCCGCTACATGGACAATGAGATGATCACGGGTAAGGAAATTGGTAAAACCCAGGACGTCATCTTTCTACTCGTAGGCAAAAAGGTGATCGCAATTCCTACTACTTCGCTCGTAAAAGAAATTGAGATTAAATAGCCTGTGTATAATGTCCGAAAAAAGAGAAAGGGGAAATGAATTCTTAGATTGACGTCACCAGAACTATTCGTAAAAAAGTGTCAAATGATCGCACACCCGCCGATCGGTATCGGACACCTCACCGGCCAACACAAACACTAATGGGCTGTAAATAAACACATTACATCCAGGGAATAATTATTGCCCAAAAAATAGTCCGGACAGATGCAACTTTTGTCTTTGTATGTATCTCTATATCTCAAAACTTAAAAAGTAACATCATGAAAAAAATACTCTTACCCGTTCTGGCGCTGTTGGTCACCGTCTTTTCCTGTACGGCACAGCTCAAAGAAGAACGCAATGTGGGTTCGTTTACCGGCGTAAAATCAAACGGCAGTTTTGCTGTCTATCTGCATCAGGGTGATGCCGAAAAAATCGTGATTGAAGCCGAAAGCGGCCCTATCGAAAAAATTATTACAGAGGTAGAAGGCAACACGCTGAAGATTTACACCGAAGACGACAGCTGGTTTAAGACCATGAATTTCAAGAATGTAAACATCTATGTCACTTTCAGGCGGCTGAACGAAATCACCGGAGCGGGATCGGGCTCTGTCCGCCTGGTATCGGGCCTTAAATCCGATAACGTGGTGCTCAACTCCTCGGGTTCGGGTAGCTTGTATTGCGAAAAACCGGTGGAGTCTACCGGCGATCTGAAGCTGTCTAACACAGGCTCGGGAGGTTGCAAAATAGAATCTTCACTTACAGCCAAAAACAAAATGAGCGTTGTTAACACGGGCTCCGGCGGTGTGAGAGTAGAAGAGGTATATGCAGATGAGTTGAATGTGAAGAATACCGGATCGGGCAGCATGAAGCTAAATAGCGGCCGCATACGGCACCAGTCTATCAACCTCACAGGATCGGGAAGCTTTCAGGCAGAAAATGTGATAAGTCAAACCTGCAATATCCGTAAAAGCGGCTCCGGCTCCATTCATATAAACGTAGAGAATGAACTCACCGGCTCCAGCTCGGGCTCGGGCAGCGTGTATGTAAAAGG
>CAYUJK010000512.1:0-2800 GCA_964444895.1 uncultured Roseivirgaceae bacterium | reverse complement strand
GCCACAACGGCAGCGAGTCGTACAACTATTTCCTCGCCGTACATTTCCCTGACAACCAACTGCAAATATTTGACTACAACCGGGTGGTGAAAGACCTGAACGGCCTGACTACCGGGCAATTCCTGGAAAAACTAAAGAAGGCCTTTGAAATTCGCCCGAAAGGAAAATCTGCCTTCAAGCCCACACAACTTCATGAGTTCGGCATGTACATGCAAGGCGAGTGGTACGCCCTGGAAGCCAAAGAAGGCACATATAACGATAACGACCCTATCGGTGTGCTGGATGTCACTATTCTGTCGGAGCAGATACTAAAACCCATTCTCAACATCGTTGACCTTCGCACCGATAAGCGCATCGACTTTGTGGGCGGTATCCGGGGACTGGGCGAGCTGGAGCGAAGGGTAAACACGGGGGAGATGAAGGTGGCTTTTGCACTCTATCCTGTAAGCATGAAACAACTCATCGACATAGCCGACAGCGGCGAAATAATGCCACCAAAAACCACCTGGTTTGAGCCAAAACTGAGAAGTGGGCTGGTGGTGCATAAGCTGGAGTAGCAGATGAAGAAGTGAGAAAGTGGATTAAGTGTGGTAATGGGGAAAATTGTAATCTGTATTCAGTAATCAGTCCAACCCCTCCAACCCCAACCCACTGGTCTGTGGCATACAGAGCAGAAATCATAGCGGCACACGGACCAGTCCTTTTAACTAACAACTTTCAATGCCTAACTATACAGGATTTAAAAATATATTACACGATTTCTACCTGAGGCTGAAGCTGCCTGACGATCTCCCTTCCGGGGTGGAAATCCTCAATCCCTACCAGGAGTTACAAACCCGGAAAATAGTCGATCGATTCTTTTCGAAATATTATGATGATCAACATCCACGGGTACTATTGATTGGCATAAACCCCGGCCGGTTTGGCGGTGGAGTAACGGGTATTGGCTTCACAGATCCCGTCAACCTGGAGAAACACTGTGGCATTCCCAATGACCTGGAAAAGAAGGCCGAGCTTTCCTCCGAATTTATGTACCAAATGATAGAGGCCATCGGGGGCGCTAAGCTGTTCTTTCGTCGTTTTTTCTTTTCCTCGGTATCTCCACTCGGCTTTACGAAAGGAGGCGTGAACCTAAACTACTACGACATCCCTGAACTAAAGAATTCCCTGGAACCCTTCATGGCTGAGGCGCTACAGCGCCAAATAGAACTGGGTGGTTCGGCAGAGGTAGCCTTTAGCATTGGCATGGGGCAAAACGTAAAATACCTCCACTACCTCAATACCAAATACGGCCTGTTCAAAACCATTGAAGCACTACCTCATCCCCGCTGGGTAATGCAATACCGCCGAAAAGCAAAAGACCGGTACATAGAAGAATACAAAGAAAAGCTGATGCCCTGGCTGGAAAAATGAGTTTTAGGTGTAAATTTAAACGAATGTTGAATTAGCTGAATTTTGAATGGAAAACTTTTTTGGAATAGATATCGGAGGCACCAATATTAAAATTGGGAAGGTAAACAGCCGCGGCAAGATGCTAAAAAAAACCAAGTATGGCACCAAAGCCGAAAGCGAGTTTGTACCTTATTTTCTGCGAATATTGAACGAACAGTTTCAGAAGTTTCCTGAGGTCAGCAAGGTCGGCGTCGGTTTGCCGGGTGTCATCTCTAAAGATGGTGCCACGCTGCTGGAAATCCCTAACATTCCCAACCTCAACGGCGTGAACTTGCTCGGGGAGTTGAAGCAGCGCTTTCCGGGAAAAGTCTTCCACCTGGAAAACGACGCGGCCGCTGCCGCACTTGGAGAATACTACTTCGGCAGCGGCGATACCCCGGAGAGCTATATCTTCATCACCCTCGGAACGGGCGTAGGTGGTGGCATCATACTCGACAAGGAAATATTCAAGGGTGGCGACGGCAATAGTGCAGAGATCGGCCATATCCTTTCGCGAAATGGCAAGACACTCGAACAAAACATCGGCAAGGCCGGCATCATGAAACGGTTCCGCGAATTGCGGGGCAAGGTAGAAAGCCCACTTTACGCCTCCAAAAGCCGCGTAGAACCCAAAACCATCGCCATGGCAGGGTTGCAAGGCGATGAGGCCGGCGTTCAGATTTTCACCGAACTCGGCACGTACCTGGGAGAAGCGCTGGTAGCAGCCATCAGGCTGCTGGACATCAAAACGATCATTATAGGCGGAGGGCTATCGGTATGCTTTGACATTATTCAAAAGCCTCTTTGGGATTGCTTTCAGGCCTATCTTACCCCCTACTACACGCAGCAGATCCGCATAGAACAGGCCACCCTGGGCAACGATGCAGGCATACTCGGCGCCGCATCGCTGTGTTTTCTCCACTAATACCGAATGGAAAATTCATTGGCAATTCCCACAGCGGTAAAACGGACATAGAGCTTCAACGCTTTATCTTTTGCGTCGGCACATTTAGCGCCCGGCTCCATGTAGTAGATATAGTATTTCTGATCTCTTTTGTACAACTCTACTCCATCGGGCTTACCCAGTATCTCCTCTATTTCCGAAATTTTCTTTCCCCGCATTTTAAATTTTGCCTTCAGAAAATCATTCATCAGGTCCATTCTATTGCCCTGGCATCCGTTGGCATCTTCTATCCACATCTCAGAATCGAAGCCCTCTATCGGGTTTTTCTTCTTGCATTGACTGAATGAAAAAGCCAGCAAAACCAGCGTAAAAACCAGAATTTTCCGTCCAGGACCTACTGATATATACCTCATACTATTTCCTGTTCTTTACTAAAACAACAATAAATGGGGCTCAATATAAAGA
>CAYUJK010000511.1:0-2815 GCA_964444895.1 uncultured Roseivirgaceae bacterium | reverse complement strand
AACCTGAACCCCTCACCGTAAGGAGAACATACAGCTACGACCACGCCCAGCGACTGTTGGAAATACAACACCAACTCAATGAGGAAGACCCGGTCACCATCGTTTCCAACCGCTACAACGAACTGGGCGAGTTGATCGGAAAGGAATTAAACAAGACAGACGAAAACGTAAGTTGGCAGACGGTGGACTTCCGCTACAACATCCGGGGCTGGCTCACCCACATCAACGACGCCAACCTGACAGACGCCAACGATCTGTTTGGAATGGAGCTTTACTAGACCGATGGCTTTGAAGTACCCTACTACAATGGCAACATCAGCGGCGTGAAGTGGAAAACGGCGGTGGACGAAGACCGGATGGCCTACGGCTACCGCTACGACAAGCTGAACCGCATCACCAATGCGCACTATGTGAAGGGCGAGAAAAGACCGGATGACACCTTCGAACACGCCGGACGCTATAATCTGGAAATACTGCCGCAGGGCAGCAACCCCTCCGGATACGACCTGAATGGCAACATCCTGAACTTGAAACGGTATGGAATTTCAGGGGGTAACCCTGCCTCGCCGGCAGGCGAGCCAGCCGCCATAGACGTTCTTAGTTACCACTATGACGGCAACCAACTCACCCAGGTAGATGATGCCGGTACCCAGGACGGTTTCAAGGACGGAACGAATGAAGGCGACGACTACGAATACGACGCCAATGGGAACATGACCACAGACCGGAACAAAGGCATCGAAAACATCACCTACAACCACCTGAACCTGCCGATGGTGATAGTGATGAGCGAAAATCGGAAGATCGAGTACATCTACGATGCCGCAGGCATCAAGCTGAGCCAGCGGGTATATGAAGACGACACTCAGCCCGCCACCAAAACCACCAACTACATCGGCGAGCGGGTATATGAAACGAAAGGCGGCGAAGATATAAAACTCCAATTCCTGCACCATGAAGAAGGCAGGATAGTAAAGGGGCCTGAGCCTGGAGATCCCGACTGGACGCCAGATGCTAAGGACTGGGTGTGCCAATACCACCTCAAAGACCACCTGGGCAACACCCGCCTCACCTTCGGCGAAGCCGACACCACCGAATACCTGCTCACCATGGAAATTGATCCCATCGAAAACAGGATTATCGAAGCCGAAGATTTCGAGAATGTTTTCGAAAGCGAAGACAACCGAGTGCCCGACCTTAACCACACGCCCGTATCGGCAAGTACTCCTAACCCGGAGTATGTGATTTTCTTAAACGGTACCGAGCGCATGATGGGCCCTGCGAAAAGCCTGAAAGTGTTGCCCGGCGACCAGGTAGCGATAGACGCTTATGCCAAGTACCTGCACCTGGAAAGCTACAACTCTTCCGTAGCAGGCAATATGCTGCTAAGCGGCTTTTTGGGTACCTTCCTCAATGCCGGCAGCGAATTCCTGATCAACAACGGCTACGTGGATGAGGGGCTGCTGGCAGGACTGGAAAACCTCGCCAACGGCGGTGAAGACTATACGGGCGTGCCCCAGGCCTACCTCAACTACATCCTCTTCGACAAGGAATACAATGTGATCGAAGGCAAAAAACTGCAAATAGGCGAAGCCGGAAAGTTTGAAATCGGCGATACCAACCTCGGACTGCACGAGCACCTGCAGATTGACCCCATCACCATTGCCAAAGAAGGCTATATTTACATATATTTAAGCAATCAAACCCCGGGAAGCGAGGTTTATTTCGATGATTTGATGATTACCCATACGCAGGGCAGGGTGGTGCAGAAGGATGATTATTATCCATTTGGGTTGACTTTTAATACCAGCCAAAGAGAGGGAAGTTTGAATAACAAATACCTGTATCAAGGGAAAGAACGAGAGGAATTAACAGGATGGGATGATTTTGAATGGAGACAGTATGATCCTATTCTTGGTAGAACGCCAATTTTAGACCCTCACGCTTACAAATATTCCAATTTCAGCCCCTATAGTTGGGCAGCCAATAATCCAGTTAGTGTTATTGATCCTGATGGTAGAGATATCATTTTTGGTGCAAATAGCATTACATTTACTGAGTCAGATGCACAGGCAGTCTTTTCAGTTTTAAAGAACAATTATGCAAGCAACAATAGTAAGCCATGCAAAGGTTCAGACTGTGATGAAAAGAAAAAGGATGACAAACAAAAGGCTTTAATTTTAACTAAAGAACAAGCAGCAACTGTAGCCTTTATTGAAGGCACAAAACAAGCTGCCAGATATTTTGGATTAAGTACGGGTGCAGCATTTGGTGCTGTATTTATGACAGTTGTAGGCGTGTTTATTCCTAGTGATGCTGGACATGGTTCTACTCGTATAAATAGTCTTTCGCCGGAAGATGAAGAACGTTATAATGATCTTCATAATGAAAGGATGGCTGAAGGACTAGATCAAGCACAAGAATTAGAATACCAAGAACTTGTAGAGTTAAAGTATCCTTATGGAGATCCATTAGAGCCGATGTTTGAAAAGATGAGACAAGGTAACAATCAGAAAAAGAATCAAGAAGTTACATCGCTATATAAGGAGTTTGGTATCACTGATAAAGATACCCAGCGAAAAATACATGATATGATTACTGGTAAAAATTTAACAAGAGATGAAATTAAAGAAGTCATTAAAAGCTATTTGGATGGAAGATAAAGCAAAAAACGCAATCATAAAGGGTGCTATTTTTAAAGTAAAAAATAGAAAGGTATTAAAGGTAAATGTAGGTGGAAGCACTGGATCAATTTTTTGCTTGGAACTTGGAGATAGGTTGCATCATAGACAAGAAAGAGGACTAGAATTTACAG
>CAYUJK010000510.1:0-2818 GCA_964444895.1 uncultured Roseivirgaceae bacterium | reverse complement strand
GCCGATCCATTCGCAGAAAAAATAGTAGATCCCGATGATCACTATATCCATTCGAGTATTTACCCCGATTTAAAACAATATCCTGCTGGGGCATTGCATGGTGAGTGGTATAAAAACCGCCTGGCCGTGCTGAAAACCAACCAGGCTCCTTTCAACTGGCAGCATACCGATTTTCAACGGCCAGACAAAAGCGACCTGGTGATCTACGAATTGCTGATACGCGACTTCTTTGAAGAAAATGACCGCAATTACCTGAACCTGATCGATACGCTTTCTTATTTGAAAAGACTGGGTGTGAATGCCATCGAACTGATGCCCATACAGGAGTTTGCCGGCAACAATAGCTGGGGCTATAATCCTACCTTTATGTTTGCAGCAGACAAGGCCTACGGTACCCGGCAAGCGCTTAAGCAGTTTATCGATGCTGCGCACGGCGAGGGCATGGCAGTGATCCTGGATATTGTATTCAACCACCAGGATGTGCCCAATACATACGTGGCGATGTGGTTCAATTTCAACAACTACGAGGTGCTGCCGGAGAACCCTATGTTCAATGTGTCGGCCACGCATCCCTTCAGCGTGTTTTACGACATGAACCATGAAAGCGATCTCACCCAGTATTACATGGATACTACGCTACACTATTGGATCAATGAATACAGAGTGGACGGCTTTCGCTTTGACCTTTCCAAAGGCTTTACGCAGAAAAACACCGGTAGCAATGTGGGCTCCTGGGGCCAATACGATGCATCGCGGGTGGCCTTGCTGAAGCGCATGGCTGATAAAGTGTGGGAATTCGATCCGGATTCATACCTGATCCTGGAGCACTTTGCCGATAACAACGAAGAGACGGAGCTGGCCGATTATGGCTTTATGCTCTGGGGAAATATGCACTGGGACTACAAAGACCTGGTCCTGGGCGTAGAGAAAAATATCTCCTGGGCTTACCACGGCACACGGGGCTGGCAGCAACCCAATCTCGTAGCCTACATGGAAAGCCACGACGAGCAGCGCATTATGTACGAATTGCTGAACTACGGGCAGTCATCGGGAGGCTACAACACACAGAATTTTAATACTGCCCTCGACAGGGTAAAAGCCGCCAAGGCATTCTTGTACACCATTCCGGGGCCTAAGTTGCTCTGGCAGTTTGGGGAGCTGGGCTATGAGTTCCCGATCAACTTGTGTGAAGACGGCACAAGCATTGATGATGGATGCCGCACGTCGCCCAAGCCCGTGAAATGGGAGTATTTTCAGGAGGAAGACAGAAATGAATTGTTCCGGTTTACCCAGGCATTATTTAAGCTCAAAACCAATTACGAGGTGTTTAAAACGGGGCAGTTTAGCATGACGAACAGCAATTCTTTTGTAAAAGAAATCACCCTCATCAATAAGGACAATATCGCTTCGCCTGCCAATAGTAGTGAAATGAGCGTGTATGTCATTGGGAATTTTGATGTGCAGTCAAGGGACGTAACGGCTAAATTTCCCTTCACCGGTACCTGGTACAATTTCTTTGAAGGAGGTGAAGAGGTAGCCGTTAGCAACGCCGTCCAGAACTTCACATTCAACCCGGGAGAATTCCGGCTTTATGTTAATTACCCCATCGATTTCCCGGAACCGGGGCTTGCTCCCACGATCACTTCATTGAATGAAAAAATCGAAAATGGCATACAGGTTTACCCAAATCCTACTGCCGGACTGCTGAACATTCGTACAGCAGCAACTCCAGAAAGCTCCCGAAAGCTTTCGGGATTGGAAGGCGAGGACTATGCGGTGACAGTGCATGACATGATGGGCCGAAAGGTTTACGACGATAGAGTAGCGGCGCGTAGCGATACCCTGTCACTTGATTTGGCAAACATTCCTGCCGGAGTTTACCTCATCAATATTTCAGGAAGGCAGGAGACTTTTTCTACACAGTTTATTAAAAGATAAGAGCTATGAGGAATGGACAAATGGAAGATTGGAATAATGGAACGTTGGAGGATCATGGCAGGGATGTGATTGCCTGTAAAGATGAGAATTTGGCGGATAGGAAATTGAGAGGTCTCCTCCCTACAGCTTCCGGGAGTTTTCGAAAGAAAGAGTGGTATGAAATTGAAATGCCAAATAACAAATATCAAAAAACAAACAATTTTCAATGTTCAAATTCAACAATATTCAAACCCTGTCCGTCGGCAGGCAGGGGGGCAAGGTTTGGAGTATTCGGATTTTGGTCATTTGAATTTATTTGGAATTTTTTCCGACCAAATTTCAACGAACAAAAGGTAATCGCATCACTTGTACTACTGCTTTTTGTCTTTCCTGCGTACTCCCAGCTCCACCGTGTGGAACCCCCTAACTGGTGGGTAGGTATGCAGGAGAACAAGCTGCAGTTGATGGTGCACGGAGAGGACATTTCCAGTGCAGAAGTAAAGCTGGAATACCCCGGCGTCACCCTGGAAAAAGTACACAAGGCCGACAATAAAAACTTCTTATTTCTCGACCTGGACATTAGCGATCAGACTAAGGCGGGAAGTTTTGACATTCAGTTTTCGACCGGAAAAAAGAAAAACCTCATTTATCAATATGAATTAAAGGAGCGGGAAAAAGGCCGGTGGGCGCACCAGGGCCTCGATCAAACGGACGTGATGTACCTCATTACCCCCGACCGCTTTGCCAATGGCGACCCCGCCAATGACCAAGTGAAAAGCCTGAAAGAAGGTAAAAATATGGACTTCCACAGTGGCCGGTTCGGCGGCGATTTGAAAGGCATTTCTTCAAAGATCAATTACTTAGAGGAATTGGGAATAACCGCCGTATGGCTAAATCCTGT
>CAYUJK010000509.1:0-2822 GCA_964444895.1 uncultured Roseivirgaceae bacterium | reverse complement strand
CAGTATAACCTTATCTCTTCTATGGGGGCCGACAGCCGGTCGCGCATATTTTACAGCAGGGTAAAAGGAGAGGTAGAGGAAGCGATCACCCAGTTGAAATTACCCAACTTCAACATTTTCCGTCCTTCGCTCCTCATCGGCCACCGCACGGAGCAACGCGCGGGCGAAAAGGCAGCTATCTGGCTGTCGGCGGTAGTCAATCCGCTGCTGATAGGCGGACTCCGTAAGTACCGCGGCATCAAGGCCGGAGACGTGGCGATGGCTATGCTAAAATATGCTAAGTATACCACAGAGGGCGTCAATATTCTTACCTCGGACAAAATCTTCGACATCGCCAAAAAGGTGACGGATATGGAGGGAAAACGGCAATAACCGGGGCGGATAATAAGTTGACTTTGATCGTGTTTCAATCAATATTTTAATATTCCATACAAAATGATCGCAGTAATACAGCGGGTAACGCAGGCAAAAGTAGAGATAGAAGGAAAGACAAACGGCGCCATCGGGCAGGGATTATTGGTGCTGCTGGGAATAGAAGAGGCCGATGGAAGGGAAGATATCGAATGGCTGAGCCGCAAGATCGTGAACCTGCGGATTTTTGACGACGAAGCCGGGGTAATGAACAAGAGCCTGATCGATGTGGGTGGCGACATCCTGCTGGTAAGTCAGTTTACGCTGCACGCCAGCACCAAAAAGGGCAACCGCCCCAGCTACATCAAAGCTGCCCGCCCCGAAACGGCCATTCCGCTATACAATGACTTCATCGGTCAGGTAGCGCAAGACCTCGGCAAGGCCATCCAAACCGGGGAGTTTGGCGCCATGATGCAGGTAAGCCTTACCAACGACGGCCCCGTAACGATCATCGTCGATACGAAGGATAGGAAGTGAGGGGGGTAGTCTTGTGATACAGCGAGAATTGTTGACAATAGCTGGAAGCGCACGAAATTGGGGAGGTTCAAGCATTTAATAATCAGGTCTTTATGCAGGTTTTTTGATTGAATTGACGTTGGACACTTTAAATTAAAGCATATCCAAATAGGCCACACCTGAATATTACACAAAACCGCCTCAATAAGTTTAATTTTAAACTTATTGAGGCGGTTTTTCTTGTTGGGTTTCGTGCTCTACAGGTCTTCCGTACTTAGAAAAGTACAAATTTTGATAATGTTCTGTGTTTTTAGAGTAGATTTTTACCGGGAGGGTTGGGTTTAGGAGAGGAAAGGACGTACCTGTCCCTGCCGCTGAGAGGAAATTGTTAGTTGTGAGTGGGTTTAGGCCGCCTGCTGTAATTCTCCAGGCGGATGTTTGCTTCTTCTCTTGCTGATCTGTACGGCATTATAGGTCATGATGCCAAAAAATGCCCACACCAGCTCGGTTCCCTCCCGCTTGGCTTTTATCTTTGACAATCCATAGCTTATCTTCTGTACACCAAAGCTCCCTTCCATTGCAGTGGCCCTCTGTTTTCCTATCAAGCTTCTCAATAGTTCTTCCTGAGGATTGTAAGTCTTGGGGCCTTTCTTGGGGAAACACGTGAATATTTTTTTCTCTGTCAGGTATTTTCTGTTGGCATTGGTAGCATATATTTTGTCGGCGCCTAACTGGTAACATTTCCCAAACACTGACTTGTGCTTCAGTACGCTGATCTTCAATCGAGTGCCTTCGTTGAAGGCATTGAAATCCATTTTGTCGATCATGCAGATGCCATCCACCTGGAGAAGGTGGATTTTCATTCCGAACTCCACCCTTTTGTTTTCCTTGCCTCGTACAATGGGTCTGATGTAGGGCTTATGCAGGGAGACGATTCTGTTTTTGAGTTGGTCTGGGGGGTGGGTTTCCAGAAATGTCTGTTGTTGGAATACTTTTCGGATGGTATCCAGATAAGCGTATTGCAATGGGGAGAGGCGCATTTCGGGGTACAGGGTTAGTATTTGCTTCAAATGTCCCAGGCCTTTATCCAGCAAATTGAGTAACGCTTTCTTTCGTCTTTTGCCCTCTTTGTACGTTTTCTTTTTCTTGCGGTCATATACCCGTTGTTTTTGTCGCTGTTCAATATATTTTGACCGGGGCCGACGGATGCCCAATAGCTTGCACTGCTTAAAAATCATCTTCTCATAGACCCATTCACAGGATTCCCATAACAGCTTTACATCGGTAGGAAAACGGATATAGCTTTCCAGGCAGGAGGCATCCATGTGGAGTAGGTGGGTATGTTTCATGTCTTGCTTCCAATGCCTGATCAGGACTTCCTGGATGCCTTGCAGGTCTCCGTGGTCGGCAATATAGCCGCGTACCCGGCTCACGATAGACTTGTCCTTTACCCACTCATCGGCTTTGAGCAGCTTACCGCAAAACATTTGCAAGGCATAGTCGGTGTTGAACCGTTCTATCAGTTTCTCATCACTCAGGTTAAGGAAAGATTTGAGAAACATCAGGGCAAACACACCCCGGTTATCAAACCAGCGTGGAGCGCCGGGCCCCATATTCTCTTTCGGCAGGCAGCCTGCCAATTCATCCCAGGGGATGCTTTCATGCATTTCACCCAATTGGGTCTTCTTAAAATTGTACCATTTAGGATTCAGATAGTGTTGGAGTTGGAAAAGCTCGGTCTGCATGGTAAATTGTGGTGTTAATTGTGATTGGACACTACAATTTAACAAAACAAAAACCCCAAAAAAAGCCCTAAAAGCTCTTTTTTGGGGTTTTCTATTGAAATTATATCGCTACAAGTCGCTCATTAGATGGGCATTAGACTTTTTAAGGGAGGGCCCCAAATAAACCTGATGGGTTTGGAAAACAAACTTCTTTAAAAAATTTTTTGAGTT
>CAYUJK010000508.1:0-2823 GCA_964444895.1 uncultured Roseivirgaceae bacterium | reverse complement strand
CCTTACTGGATAAAGTGGAAGTGGGGGCTTCGTTGAGTGGAATGGTGGAGTATCAGAGGTATTGGGAAAGGGAGAATGGAGTAAGCGGATCCTATTTTATTGGCACCCCAATCAAAGGTCAAAAGTTATCGGATTGGGAGGAAAATTTTTATATACGTGGTACGAATTTTAATGAACCATCGCGACTACCTAATGTGGCAAAATTTGATGAGTCACTTTATCAATTTCAGGGCTTGACTTTAGGAGAAGATGATATTATGTATGGAGTAGGATATTCAGCGCTAATCTTTCCCCAAGACTTATCAGATGGAAATGTTTCTTTTAATAATAAAGGCTATCCGGTTATTGGAAGTGGTAATGACCATATAGCTACGGCAAACGAAAAATTTGAATTTAACTTAAGTTATACGCCATCTATTGTTGATGATGAAGAGAGAGGTTGGAATTTGATAGCAAATCCCTATCCATGTATAATTGATGTAAACCTTATTGATTGGACTGGTGATTCTGATGATATTGAAGCAGCTGTTCATATCTGGGACAGTGAGAATAGACAATATATCGATTGGGGCTCGGCGTTGGGCACTTCTTTCAAACTATTTCCCGGACAAGGCTTTTTTGTCAAATCGATAGCAGCAAGTCCTCGCTTAGCCATTTCTGAATCTGTTAAAGTGACCACTACTTCTGATTCTCGAGTATTCAGAACCGGAGGACCAGAAAACCTTTTATCAATAAAAATACAAGATCCTCTTGGAAATAGAGATGTGGGTTATGTAGCTTTTGATGATAAATATACCGAGGGTTATGATCGACTATATGATGTTGGCTTGATAAAAGGGAAAAGCGTGGCAATTACTACCCTAATGAGTGATTCTACCAAGCTTTCTATTAATGCTTTACCTGCCAATAATGGAATCAAAAGCATCCCTATTGTTATTGATACATACAGAAAAAATTTACATACCCTATCTATTGAGGGCGTTAGCTCTTTAAAACTTGACAAAGCCTTCTATTTACACGATGGTTTTTTAGATACCACATTTATTCTTAATAATGAAGAGTTGGTTTACACCTTCAATGTCAATAATGACTCCAATTCTTTTCATAATCGGTTTAAAATCTTGACGATTCCTCTCCCTGAAGTTGCATTGGGTACCTCAGAAGGATATTCGGATGAACCCGTTCATTTGGCCGTTAGTGCTAAAAACTTGGAGGATATTGGGAATATGAATTTTCAGATACAATGGGATGAGGATCAATTGAAATTCAATTCGGTTGATTCATTGCCTTCTTTTATTTCCCTGAGCAATTTTGATACGGCACAAGTTAATCTTGGTATCCTCAGCTTTAGCTTTAATAATGATTCTGAAATAGTTCAGAATATTGAAAGCTTGTTTGCACTGAATTTCACCCCATTAGTCAATGGTCAAAAGGCCAATGTTGAGATTGTGAGTGAAACGGCGAGCTTTACCATTCAGCATAAAGCCCAAATTCCTGCAAAAATCAGTAATGGTTATATAAATGTTCTTGATAAGGTGCAGGCAAGCGGTAAAGTATTATATAAAGGATCAGATCCAATAAAAGATGCTAAAATAAAATTGGCTGCAGGTTCTTTTGTCAGTTTTTCTGATACAGCGGGCGAATTCAGTTTTCAGTTTAAAGAAAAGGAGTCATACTCAGTTTATGTAGATGAATTGAGTTATTCTGGGTACAGAATAGACGTTTATGACCTGATTGCTTTAGCTCAACATTTATACGGGAGAAAAACTATTGAAAGCGCTATTGACCTTCTTTCTGCTGATGTGGATCAAAATGGAGTGTTGAACAAGAAGGATTTCCATGAATTGACGAAGAGTATTTTCAACTATAAAAAGAATGCGAAAAGCCCTATCGGAAAGCAATGGATTGCTGCCAACCGGTTTATTCCTTCATTGGATGGTGATTTACCTGAGGTGATCGACCATGCAGTGGTAGAGGACATCTATAACTACAATATCAATTTTAATGTATCCTTATTGGGAGATATTATTAGAGACTTCAAACAGGACCGGAAAAAATCGTCGTACCCCGATACTACTTATCTTACCCTGAATCATGGAATAGTAGATCGGGATATTCATTATACCGTTGATGTCCAAAATAAAGAAGGATTGGTAGGATTCCAATATACAGTCCATTGGGACACGGATTACTTGAAAATAAAGGATGTGGAGTATGTCCTGCAAGGAATGATCTATGAAGTGGACGAAAACGCCGGAACACTGCAGGTGATTTGGGTAAGCGAAGCAGAATATGCCGACATAAGCCGGAAAACGGTATTGATGGGATTGCAATTTGAAAAAACAAAAGCCTTTAAAAACGAAAATCCAATTAGTATATCCGGCAATGAATCGTCAACATTATTTATTGATGGCGGTTTGTCGGAAAGCATTGTGGTAATCAATAATGAGTTTAGTGAAAATAAGGGAGTGCAAGTTGTCAATAGCTATCCCAACCCTTTTGAGAAATCGACAACTCTGTTCTTCAGTCTGAATGAGCGCCAGGATGTGGAGATCACTATCTACAATTCGGTTGGAGAAATTGTAAGTCGTTCCTATAAAACATTTGAAAAGGGGTACAATGAATGGGTATGGCAACCGGATATGAGTGTATCTAAAGGGATCTATTTTTTCAATTTGAGAGGGGATAATTCTGCCGCTGTGGGTAAAATGATTTTTAAATAAAAAGTACTTTGAAACATCTTATTTTAGTCTCAATATTTTTAACTCTATTCCTTTTGTCCACAAGTGCGATTGGACAGCCATGTCAAATTCTATGGGGGCC
>CAYUJK010000507.1:0-2848 GCA_964444895.1 uncultured Roseivirgaceae bacterium | reverse complement strand
TGTGAAAAACATATATGTGAAATATTTAAAAAAATACTCAGGGGTTATGCTGTACTGCCAAGTCTCGCACATTATGGCCCCTGAGTTTTTCAGCAGGCCCTACTTAAGGCTACTCATTTCGGTTTTTAAACACGCTGTGTATCCGGGAGTTCATATAGGGTTGGTAGGTTACCAGGATTACTTTTTCATCCTGCTCCAGCCCGTAGCCGTATTCATAAACAAAATAGTAAAGCGAGCCGTTTTTTGCCCGGTAGAGGTGGGTGAAAAAATCAAAATCAAACCCCTTATTTTCCAGCAATGCCCGGCGCACCGTGGTTTTTCCTACCGGGTTGAGTGACTTCAATATCGATCGGTTTTTTCTCAGAATGTGATTTACGTTCAATATCGCCATTTCGTGTTGCCGCTTTTTCTTATTGTTGTAGAGGTACCGGCATTGGTCGCTACAAAACTTTTTATCGAGCCTTCCGGCCATCTGGGTTCCACATTCCAGGCAAGTGTTCATCATGCTAAAAGTGTTTTATCCGGTTAAAAATATTGTCAGAAGTTGTAGAGGCAGCCAATGGTCAATGGCAGCCGAGTAATATCCGTGTTAATAAACGTGTATACCCGGATATACACGTTTATTAACACGGGTAAAGTAAATGATTTTTCGAATTTAATGCGACAAAAAATGATGAATATGATGAAACCAATACTATTCGTGAACACGACTACCCTACCAGAAGGGCCTTATTATAAGTTGGTCGTAAAAAATGAAAACAGTGAGGTGAAAAAAAGACTTGAAGGCCTTGGGTTCCTGACGCGCGAGCCTAAATGGGGCAACTACCTGATGAAATGCTCCGAGCACAACCTGCGCCTGCTTACCGACCAGGTAAGCGACATAGCCGCAGTAAACACGCGCTACCTGGATAAAAAGCCCATCAAAACGGCAGGCGTATCGATAGACCGAAAACCCATTCGCAAGTTTCACAAGGCTGCCTACAAGCCCCCCCTTACCATTCATCCGTTGGAACACCAGAACAAGGTTTACGCCGTTTTTACTTACAAATTTCACAGGGGAATCTACAACCGGCTGAAAGAACTGCCCTACGTAAAATTTTCAAAAACCTACAAAAAATTCGTAACCCACCTGAACGATGTACATCTTAGAAAACTGCTGTATGACCTTACGCCTATTTATAGGATATGCCTTGACGCTAAAATCACGATCAACGACATCGCACTGCTGAAGGCCTTTTGGGAGCAGGCTTATCTTACAGGTCAATACACGAGCTGCCCTGACGCCTTTGTGGAAAAGCTGAAACTGCAAGGCTATAGCCTGAACACGATAAAGACCTATCACGGCATGCTTTTGCGTTACATCAATTATTTTGAAAAACCACTTGAAATAATCAACGCCCATACGGAGAGCGAAATCAACGCCTACCATAGGGACATGATACAGAGTGGGAAGTTTTCCTTTTCGTCTGTTAACCAATCGCTAAATGCCATTAAATACTACTATAATGAAGTACTGGGGAAATCACTACGGCCAGATCTGATTGAAAGGCCCATGGGAGAAAAAACCCTGCCCAAGGTACTGACCCCAGCGCAGCTCTCTGCCGCACTGAAGCAAATAGACAACCTGAAGCACAAGTCGATGGTGCTGCTCACCTACTCCTCGGGCATCCGCATAGGCGAAATGCTAAGCCTGCGACTGGAAGACATTAACTTTGAGCGTAAGATGTTGCACATAAGGGGCGCTAAGGGCCGCAAAGACCGCTATACGATCTTGTCGCAGTCCATTATAGATTTGTTGAGAAAATACCTGGAAGCGTATAGCCCCAAGGTTTACCTGTACGAAGGGCAGTTCGGCGGCAAATATTCCGCCAGCAGTGTGCGGAAAATCTGGAAGCGGGCGCTGAAAGGTGCCGGGATTTCGGAGCAGTTCAACTTTCATTGTCTCCGGCACTCCTTTGCTACGCATCTCCTGGAAAACGGGACCGATTTGCGGTATATACAGCAACTATTGGGACACAATTCCAGCCGCACAACTGAGATCTACACCCACGTTTCCAACCGCCACTTGAGCAACATAAAAAGCCCCGGAGACTACCTGCCTTGTCGGCAGACAGGTGTACAGCTATGACTTACCCATGTTATATACTAGCCATAATAATTCAGCAGCAAAAGTGCCCGATGTTGTATTTTTTAAAAATTACCGCGATTTTGAGAAAATGTTTAACTTACCGGAATAAACGAATAACGGGAATTGTTCCTGGTATAAAGAAGTTGGCGGTCATGCTAAAAAACGACACAGTAAACAATTAACAACGACATAATATATGTTTGAACAGATTAACGAAGAAATAAAAACACCCTACTATCAGGACAATTTCCCCAACAACGGACAAAGATTTATTGCTTGGTATTTGCGTAATGTTCACCTGCGAGACATGGTAGAAACCAGAGACGACATTACAGATGGTGCAGACGACAAACAAATAGATGCGATAGTAATTGATGATGATAAAAACACAATTTTCATTCTTCAAGGAAAGTTCATTGGTGGGACAGTGGTTGACGCTGAACCTTTGAGAGAAGTATTATCCTCATGGATACAACTACGTGACCTTGTTAGACTTCAAGAAGTTGGTAACAACAAACTGAAAAGAAAATTATCAGACGTTGCAAGAGCATTAGAAGACGACTATGAAATTGCCTTTGAATTAATAACCACAGGGGATTTAACGGCAACAGCTAAAAATGACCTAGCGACCTGTCAACAACAGCTTGCGGACTTATCTGAGAAAGACGATTTAATCTGTTCTATTTCCGTCATAGACAGTGACGAAATTAAAAGACGTTA
>CAYUJK010000506.1:0-2855 GCA_964444895.1 uncultured Roseivirgaceae bacterium | reverse complement strand
CTCTTTCTTCCACTTTCCCAACCGTTTTTTTCCACTGGTACCTTTCGTCAAGCGTGCGGCCCTCTACGATACAGCCACCGGGAAATCGCAGAAATCCCGGCTTCATATCAGCCAACAATTGCACGATATCCTTGCGCATGCCACCGGGACGGCCTTTCCAGGTATCACGCGGGAAAAGAGACACCGTATTGATGTCCACGACTCCCGTACCCTCAAAGGTGATTTTGAGTTGGGCCTTCGCCTCGGTAGCGGTGGCCGTAAGGGAGGCGGTGTGTTTTTTCCAGCTTTTAGAGTTGGGGGTAATGCTGGTTTCACCTAAAACCTTTCCGTCTTTATTGATAAGCTGGAAATTAATCTTCGAAATGCCTGAACCTTCTTGCCTGGTTGTAACGGCCAGGTCGTAAACGGCCCCTTCCTTGACACCCATGCCCCGAAAGCCTTCGTTGATCAGCGTGTAGTTGCCACTGTTGTTAACTTCTACGCGGGCAAAGCGCTGGTTGGGGTCGTTGCCCTGTCGGATTACGGAGGCGATGCCAGAGTTTTCGTTCAGCGAATGGCGGTCGCTGTTGGGTTCCTGCCAGCCCATCATGGGTGTGTCAAAGGCGAAAGAGCGGTTTTTTACCATCTCGGCGTAAATGCCGCCGTCTGCTGCGAAGTTGATGTCTTCGAAGAAAATCCCCCACATAGTGGACTGAATGGGTGCGACTGTTTCTGAGGCATTTACCTGCAAGGTTACGGGTTGCCCAGCAGATCCGGAAGTTCCCGTCTGCGCAAAACTGCTCCCATAGGCCATGGCCAGGCTGCCCACAGCCAGTATTTGATTTACTATTTTATTCATGTGTATTGTTCTATAAAAGGCCGTTTGGCCTGGTTATCAATTGATTTTTATTTTCCATTATCTCAATCCTGTAGCGGACTTTGTTTGTCGAGCTCATCGTAGTAGTTTTTCAATACATAAAAGGCTTTTTTCTTTTTTCCATTATCTCCAATAAGACCTTTCCTGTTCCAGCCGTCCTGGTAAACAGGGTGGTTTCGTTTAGGCGACCGGAAGTCTGCCAGAATCCACGGCATGAGCCCGGTATAGTTATCAGGCATTCGTTTCATCATTTTGATCTGCTCGTTATAAAACCACTCCTGGTATTCTTCGCTCCACCGGGTGAGAGAATCTGCATGATAGCCGTTTTTAGCTCCCGCACCTAATTCGCTAAATACTAGTGGTTTGTCATATACGGTTTCCCACTTTGCAGTTTCACAATGGGACGGCAGACCTATATACCAGCCCAAATATTCATTGACTGACACGATATCGGTATATGCTCCCAGTGGATCATTGATCATGTTTTTGTCCTTGTTGTAGTGCACCTCCAGGGCCGCGGAAATCAACCGGGTGGAGTCCAATCGCTTTGCCTCATTCACCAGCTCTATCATGAATTCCGTGCGGGTCTCCGACACAGGCGTTTCATTGCCAACTGACCAGATGATGACGCTGGCTCTATTACGGTCTCTCGTGATCATCTCATTGAGCTGAACTTTGGCTTTTTTTAATACTTCAGGGTTGGCAAAATCTATTGTCCAGTAAACTGGGATTTCTGACCATAGCATGATCCCCAGTGAATCAGCAGCCTGTACGATGTGCTCGTTGTGGGGGTAGTGCGCCAGTCGCACAAAATTGCAGTTCAGCTCTTTGGCCCAGCCCAGAAGCTGTATTGCGTCTGCTTTTGTTTTAGCCCTCCGCGCTTCCGTTGGCACTTCCTCGTGCAGGCAGATACCCCGAAGGAAGACAGGACTTCCATTTAACAAAATCTTTTTGCCCGAGACCTCTATTTTTCTAAACCCTACCTGATCCCGCAACTCGTCATGGGCAGCATGAATGATGATCTCATAGCGTTTGGGGTTGTCATCCGACCAAAGTTCCACATTGGATAAATCCATAGTGAAATCAGTGGTAGCACCGGAGTACTCAATGGTTTTCTTTACATTCAGTTCTGGAATTTCAATTGTTACCCGTTCTCCATGAGCCGTACCGTTTAGTTTTACCCAGCCGTTTGCTTTGACCTTTGACTTTAATATTGCCGTGGGTGTACTGAGGTGGATAAAGTAATCTTCTACAAATACATCGGGAGTTTCTACAATCATGACGTCACGCGTAATTCCCCCATAGTTCCACCAGTCGGTATTAACAGTCGGAACCTCATCTTTGGATCTTTTATTGTCCACTTTGACCACCACCGCATTGTCTTTTTCCTTTAGGAGGGTGCCTTTAATTTCAAACTGAAAAGGGGTGAATCCACCTTTGTGTGAACCTAATTTCTTGCCGTTAAGGTAAACTTCAGCCTGGTAATTGACAGCACCGAAATACAGAAACAGGCGATTGGATTCTTTTTTCTTTTTATAATCGAAAGATTTTTTATACCAAACCGTGCCTTCATAATACAAAAACATCGGATCCTGCGAATTCCAGTCCCCTGGCACATACAGGGTGTTTTTATCCGTGTAGCCATGCTCGGTCAGGGCAGTTTTGTCCTGGAGTTCTCCGCTATTCCAATAGGCGCCGGGGTCATTTTGATGTTTTTCCTTAAACCGGTAATCATAAAACCCCGTCTCGTACGGGTCTACGATGTATTGCCATTCGCCATTGAGGCTGAATGTTTCGCGTTCGTACACGTTAGTCAATAAGCTCTGTGCCTGCATCACGGTGCTAAAAGCTAAAAAACCAACGGAAAGGAGTGCAAGTCTTATCACGAACATCATTATTGTGTTTTCTTTCCCCAAACCGAAACTCCGTTAGTATTTAACCCGGCGAAAACAAGGGTTAGCTCTCTGGGTGACGCTTCCCAGTCCACTTCCCGTTCAAC
>CAYUJK010000505.1:0-2864 GCA_964444895.1 uncultured Roseivirgaceae bacterium | reverse complement strand
CCTACATATTGATTCTGAGTCTTGCCGCACATTCCCTGCTGACATCCGGCTACATCGTGGATTATTACCTCAACATGGAGTCGTACAAAGCGCGATGTATCAACAAGGATAAGCCCGAGCTGAACTGCGATGGGAAATGCCTCCTGGCCGAAATGATCGCCGCCCGGCATGCAGAAAACCAGGATTATGAAATAGCCTTTTCATTGAGCTTTGAATATACGGCTCCGGAGTTCCAGCCGGAATGGCTTCTTTTTTTTCCAACCAGGGAATACGCTCCCTTTTCATCCCAAAAGTATATTTACCGGCCTGTGCCCGACCTTCTGAAGCCGCCGCCAATCTTTCTTTCTTAGACGTGTGAAGTAGCGACCCCGCACAATCTGAATGTCCGTGCTGTAAACAAAATAGTCGTCATGGGTGCTCCCGGCAATGAGAGTAATGCCGGTGTGGACTATTCTTTTGCGCAGTGAGAGCAGTCGAACGGAATGCAAGGCGCATGTTCACTTCCTTCTTATCATTAAAAAATTCAAGGCTTATACGCAATAAGGCCCGGCAGCAGGCGCGTACGTCGCTTTTGTTCGTCTTTCGGCAAGACCGGGCTTTTTGATCAAATCATTTAAAAACCAATGGAAACAAAATACATTACCAAGATAATCTTTTTCGTATCGCTAATCGCGGCGTTCTCCTGTTCGAAGGATGACGATGCTACGCCGGCAATTGACCCCACTCTTTTAAAAGTCACTTCCGTGACGGAGGCAGGCATTACTGCTACCGTGTATGCGAAAGAACCGCTTTTCGTCGGGTTTAACGAACTCACCATACAGTTGCAAGGGGCCGATGGTGGAGAGGTCTCGGGCGCTGCGATGGTAATGCCTATGATGGACATGACAGACATGCAACACGCCTGTCCGCGGGAATACCCTGAGGGAAACCAGGTGACGGAAGGTCTGCTTCGCGTCAACGTAGGCTTTGTGATGCCCTCGGGGGAAATGGGTAGCTGGACACTTCAGTTGACGGTGAATGGTACCGAAATAGAAATACCATTGAGCATCGTGTTGCCGGAAATCCCGCGCATGAAATCGTTCGAAAGCATGAAGGAAGACGACAGTCGCCGTTTTTTCGTCTTTTTACTCGATCCGGTGTTGCCGCAGGTAGGTCAGAACGACGTACACCTTGCCATCTACCAGCGGCAAAGCATGATGGAATGGCCCGCTGCGGAAGACCTTACCCTGGAAATGACACCCTGGATGCCCTCCATGGACCACGGCTCGCCCAATAATGTAAACCCCGTGCATGAAGGCGGTGGGCATTACAAGGGGAAAGCCAATTTTACCATGACCGGCGACTGGCAGATCAGGCTGGATATCCAGGAAGGTAGTGACCTCCTCGGCGAGCCGGCTTTTGACCTGGAAATCTGAGAATGATGAGCTTTGGCAAAGAGATATGGGGTGTGGGGCTTACAGCGGTGCTGCTGGCACTGTCCACGGCGCTGCCCGCGCAAAACGACGAAGCGCTCACCCTGGCGGCATGGCAGGATTCGCTGACAAGAGAAAGCTACGTAGCCTGGGAGGTGGTGCTTGACGAGCTGAGCGTGCAGAGCGACAAGGACGAGAAGCCCATGCTGGATCATTGCCGGGACAAGGCCAGCAACACAGACCAGCTTTTACATGCCCTGCCGGGTGTACATACGCTGCGCCGGGGTAACTACGCCGCCGAGCCACTGCTGCGTGGACTGAGTTCAGATCGCTATGTGGTGAGTGTAGATGGAATGCGCGTATTTGGAGGATGCACGGACAAGATGGATCCGGTGTCGTCTTACGTAGAACCAGTAAATCTTCACGGCCTGGAAGTGGATTTTGGCGCCGGCACATCGCTGATGGGCGCCTCCACCGGTGGGGGCATCAACTTTAGCCTAAAAAAACCTGTGTTCAACCCGCAGAAAGCCACAGCCTTTCGGTTTATCACTGACTACAACAGCGTTTTCAATGGGTTTAGCCAGGCGGCAGACATCAACCTTTCCGGCAATAGAGTGGCCATCAGGCTCAGTGGTGTTCACCGGCAGGCACAGAACTATCGCGATGGGCGAGGGGAGCAGGTCCGTTATTCGCAGTACGAAAAGTGGAACTACAGCGCCTCGGTACACTATCGCTTCCGGGAAGGGCACAAGCTGGCCATAGACTTCCTGGGTGACGATGCCAGCGACGTGGGCTATCCGGCCTTGCCGATGGACGTGGCCCATGCACGGGCTAAATTGTGGGCTGTGAGCTACCTGTTTCCCCGGCTCGGGGTGCTTGCCGATCCTGAGCTGAAAGTTTACCACAACTTCATCGACCACCTGATGGACGACAGCCGTAGAGATTCCGTAGCCATGCGCATGGACATGCCGGGCTTCAGTCGCACCACGGGCGCTTTTCTTCAGGGACAGCTTCTCGCCTCGGAAAGGCACACGGTAAACGTAAAGCTGGAATATTTTAATGCCTTCGCAAGGGCAGATATGACAATGTTTCCCAATGAGCCTGGAGGCACACCTATGTTCATGCTTACCTGGCCGGATGTGCACCGCCACGTGGCCGGCGCCGGCCTGGCCCACTCGTGGAACGCGGGTAGAAACTGGCAGGTAGCCTCCGGCGCCCGCTGGGAGTATGGAAACACGCACATCTCCAGCGCCCTGGGCGAGCAGCAACTCAGCACGTTTGGCAAAAGCGGCAGGCACGGACGGCAAGCCCTCCTGCATCACTACCACGCCGGCCTCACGCGAAGCCTGGCGAAGGCAAACCTCGTGTCGCTGAAGATTGCCTACGGAGAACGCCTCCCCACCGTATCGGAGCAGTTTGGCTACTACCTGTTTAACCGCGCGGACGGCTACG
>CAYUJK010000504.1:0-2868 GCA_964444895.1 uncultured Roseivirgaceae bacterium | reverse complement strand
ATGAAAACCCTCATCAAACTCGAAGACCTCGGATTTTTTCTGCTTTCCCTTTATTTCTACAGTCAAACCGGGCATAGCTGGTGGCTGTATGCCCTTCTTATTTTATTGCCGGATATTGGTATGGTGGGCTATGCCGTCAATAAAAATCTCGGCGCGATCATCTACAATATTTTTCATCACCGCGGCTTGGCGGTTTTGCTACTTCTTTTTGGCTGGGTGTCAATTTCTGAATATGTAGCACTGGCAGGAATCATCCTTCTTTCTCATGCCAGCCTGGACAGGGTTTTCGGATATGGCTTAAAATACCCGGACGATTTTAAACATACACATATGCAAGAAGTGTAGTGTCTTGATCGTTTACATTGTTGTTTTTGCTCAAATCGTTACCTTTATACAAAAATTTCAAATGGAAAAATTACTCAACCTGCATATTGAAAAACTTCCCGAAGGTTATTACCTGGCTACATCGGATACTATACAGGGCCTTATTGCTCAAGGGAGGACTGTCAACGAAACCATAGAAATTGCTAGAGATGTTGCTAAAAAATTAATTGAAGCGCAGTCTGATGAATCTATTGAGTCCTCATTATCTAATATAGAAGATGAATTTGACTATCCGTTGGTAGTTGGGATTTAATCATGGGAAGACTTTCAGGATTTCGATATCGCGATATCGTAAAACGTATAAAAAGATTCGGGTTTTCATTCTACCGACAAGGAGCAGGAAGTCATGAAATATGGTATAATCCCGAAACTAAAAAATTTACAACAATACCAAACCATCCAGGCGATATGCCTGAAGGTACATTAAGAGCAATACTAAAACAAGCAAACATTGTTCCTGAAGATTTCTTGAATAAATAATATCTCAAACATACCTCCTCAACACCCTCTCCACACCTGATAGATAAGAAGTTCCAAACAAATTCACATGGACCATACTGGGGTACATATTGTAAATTTCTACCCTTTCCTCATAGCCGGGATCTAGCGGCCAGGCTTCGTGGTAGGCTTGGTAGAATCTGCGGTCAAAGCCACCGAACATTTGAGTGAAAGCCAATTCTATTTCCCGGTGTCCATAGTAAACCGCCGGGTCTATCAGGCATACTTTTCCGTCGGGGCCGGTCATCACATTGCCGCTCCAGAGATCACCATGAAGCAGGGAGGGAGGATTAACGGGGAGGAGGTCAGGGAGTAGTTTATAAAAAGACCGGTAGCGCTCTGCAAACCTCGTGTCTACCAAGCCATTTTGCAGCGCAAGTTGGAGCTGGTAGTCGAGTCGCATTTCTACGAAGAAGTTAATCCAATCCCCATTTGGAGAATTGTTTTGAGGAAGGCTCCCGATATAGTTATCGTAGTCAAGCCCGTAGTTGCTTGAGGTATGGTTTTTATGCAGATTAGCCAGTGATCGGCCAAAATCTTCCCAGTAGTCGCGGGACAAAGGGGCTGCCTCAATGTTTTCCAAAAGCAGATAATTCTTTCCTTCCAATTTTCCCCATGCTATGACCTGGGGAATTCTCAACTCCTCTGTACTTCTGAGCAACTTAAGGCCTTTTGCTTCTTTTTCGAACATGTCGTCAGGAATGCTGGGGTTCCATTTCAGGAAATAGACACCCCTGTTCGTAGCTAATCTCAGGGAATTATTAATACATCCACCAGCCGTGGGGGTTGAGTTGTTCAGCACAATGTCATTACCGAAGGCTTCGCAGAGAATTTGCTGGTAGAAGTGATGGTTTTGGTGGATGTGCATGATCACTAATTGGAGTTTGAATTGATTTCGAATAGTTTTAACTGCAAATCAGCAGTAGAGAGCCTCTCTCTTCTTCTCCGCTCTTCCCATCTTCCTAACTTCCTCCCCCTCTCCCTTTCACCTTTGAGCTTTCAGCCTGCCGGCCGCAGGCAAGCTTTCATCTCTCAAAGCCCATGCTTCTCCACCAGATAGTCCAGAAATTTTTCACACGACCGGTGCAACATTTTATAGACATCTTCAAAACCCTCCGGGCCGCCGAAGTAGGGGTCGGGCACGTCCTGGCCTTTGCCCTGCTCATCGAAGGTACGCATCATCACCAGGTTTTCCGACGGAAACCCGTTGTAGCCTCGTTCGGACTTGATATTTTGAAAATTATTTTTGTCCATCGCCACGATGTAGTCGAACTCCTGAAAGTCTTGGTCTTCCAGTTGCCTGCCGGAGTGATCCAGGACAATCCCGTGTTTTTTTGCAACAGCCTCCGAACGGCGATCGGGAGGCTCGCCAATGTGCCAGCCGGAAGTGCCCGCAGAGTCGCTGGAAATCTTCGACTCCAAGCCTCTATTTTCGACAAGGTGATTAAAAATTCCTTCTGCCAGGGGTGACCTGCAGATGTTTCCGAGGCATACAAACAAGACATTAATCATGCGATAATTGTATTATTTTTAGAATAGAAATAAACTTTCGAACAAAATTAAAAAAAAGTAAAAAATTGTGCTGGTTGAAGGTTACTATCAAAAGGCCAAAGGTATAAAAAATTGCATAACACAAATTTATTCATACACCTGTTTAACATTTAGCACGAAGCCTCTTAAACGTAAGAGGCTTTCGTCATTTATAACCTTTCCATCGGTCAACACTTCCCTGCTTTCGACGAACTTTACCGGGCGCACTTTTAAAAGCAGTTTTTTTTTGCCCGTTTATTACGCTTGTCCTTCGCGACGGCAGATGGCATTGAAGGGACAATAGATGCACTTTCGCGGATCTTCGGTTTGGACAAAATCGATATGGGGGTCAAATATTTTTTCGATTAAAGCCGACAGGTGATTTTTGTATTCCTCCAAGAAGGGACGAATGTCTGCCAGGGCTAACTTTCCGTGTATAATTTTTGAGTCGAACTC
>CAYUJK010000503.1:0-2875 GCA_964444895.1 uncultured Roseivirgaceae bacterium | reverse complement strand
CCTTTCTGCGATAGCCAAAAAAATTTTGTACCCCGTTTAAAAGATCGTTTAGCATATTCTATCGGGTTTAACGGTTGGAAGTGATACTATATTACCTTGGTGATTATCAACCTGCAAGCGCCATTACTTCCTTGTTGTAGCGGTTCCGGTATTCTACGGGCGATACTCCCGCTACCTTTTTGAATACATCGCGAAATGCTTTGTTGTCGGTGTAGCCTACGTCATACATCACTTCGCTCACCGTTTTCCGGCTCACCTCAAGCGCTTTTTTGGAGGCTTCAATTTTTACCCGCTGAATGTACTCAACCACGGTATTGTTGGTTGCTTTTTTAAACCGCCGCTCAAGTGTTCGGCGTCCAATACCAAATTCCTCGGCCAGCTGATCTACTGTAATGCGCTCCTGGAAGTTGTTTTCAATAAAGTCCTGCACGCGGGCAATTTCCGGGTCGTTGTGTATCTTCTGGCCTTTGAAGATGCTGAATGGCGACTGGCTGTGGCGGTTAATGTCTAACACAAAGAATTTCGAAGCCAATATGGCCATGTCCCGCCCGGTGTATTTTTCTACGAGGTGAAGCAGTAGGTTCCAGTAGGAGTGGGCCCCTCCGCTTGAATACACGCCGTTTTGCTCGGTAATGATTTTGTTGTCTACCAGGGTTACATTGGGAAACAGCGTCCTGAATTCATTTACAAATAACCAGTGTGTGGAGCAGGTTTTTCCGTCGAGAAGGCCGGTAGAAGCCAGTAGAAAAGCCCCTAAACACAAGCTGGCAACTTCTGCGCCTTTTTGGTGTTGCTGTACTATCCAGGGAAAGAAGGCCGCATTTTTCTTTATGGCCGTTTGTATGTCTCCACTGATGGCGGGTATAATCACCAGGTCGGTCTTTTCCACTTCCTCGGGCAGGGCATCGGTATGGACCGAAAAAAGGCCTTCGCTCAATCTTACTTCGCGCGAAAGTCCCACTAATCGAACGTCGAACAACGGTGGCTTGCCGGCGCCCTTCAGAAATTCATTCACAGCCGTAAACATGTAGCGGGGATCAACTATTGCCGCCGGAACGGCTGTTTCGGGAACAAGGATTGATATGGTTTTCATCATCATTATTTATCACAATGGAAATAAATGATTTCTAAATTAATCAGTCTTACTGTCGCAAGCAACCCCAGAGATTGACGCTTTCTCACAGTACTGTATGCAAAGGTGCTGAGTACATTTGTACCGAACGTTTTTACTATTAAAATGTCTTCAAAAATACATGCCTACCTTAGCTTTAACGGGAATTGTCGCGAAGCTATGACCTTCTACCAGAGCTGCCTGGGAGGTGAGCTTTCCTTCCAGAAGGTCTCCGAATCGCCGATGGCAGCATCTCTCCCTTCAGAGGCCGGGGCCAGTATTCTGAAGAGTAGCCTGGTCAACGCCCATCTCGTTTTGCTCGCTTCCGACATGCGCGGGGAAAGTATCCTGGGAGTCTCAAACAGGGTGTCGCTATATCTAATCTGTGACACCGACCAGAACATCAGTCAATATTTTAAAAGGCTTTCAGAAGGAGGTGAAGTAAAAATGCCCTTGCACCAAACGTTCTGGGGTGATAGATACGGCGAATTCACAGACAGGTATGGCATTCACTGGATACTGCATCATTCTAAAACAGATCTACCCCGAAAAAGCGGTTGAGCAGGGTGAGCACGAAGATCACACCCAATACCGCCGGACACAAGTAGCTCACGGCAAAATCGATGTACTTTTCGACCAGCGAACCTTTGAAACCCGGAAACCCTGTTTCTATTTCTTTGTTAAGATTGTGCTTTTTCCACACGTAAGCCGCAAAAATAGTCATCAGGAAACCTCCTAAGGGCAGTAAGGTATCGCTGCCAATATGGGCTACAAAATCAAGAAAGTTGGTAGGCTTATCGGCCCCGATGTAGGTGATGAAGTGAGTGAAGAAGTGCGAATCGCCATTGGAGACCAGCGAGGGCACACCAAGCAGAAATATAAATAAAGCGATCACCCATACGGCGTGGCTTCGTTTCACATTCATCTCGTCCACGGCGTAAGTCACCGGCACTTCGAGCAAGGAAATGGTTGACGTTAGGGCGGCGAAGGACAGCAGCAGGAAAAACAGTGCTCCCACTACGCGGCCGGTGATAAGCCCCATAGATTCAAATGCGCCGGGCAGCATCTGGAAAATAAATCCCGGGCCACCTTCTACCGTTTCAACAGCCCCGGCGCTCAGGTATGCTACAAATGGGAACAGCATCAGACCACTTAGAAAGGCAATGCCAGCATCAGAAACGGTAATCAGCGCTGCCGAGGAAACAATGTTGTTGTCTTTGGAAACGTAGCTTCCGTACGTGATAAGAGCGCCCATACCGAGCGAAAGCGAGAAAAATGCCTGACCCAGGGCATTGTATATCACCTTAAAGTTGATCTCAGAAAACTGCGGAATTAGGTAGTAAGATATTCCTTTGAACGCGTGAGGTAGTGTCATCGAATAAATAGCGAGCAGGATAATCATGCCTACCAGTGCTGGCATCAAGATCTTAGAGGCCTTCTCGATGCCACCGGCTATACCCTTACTCACCACAAACGCGGTGGCCAACATAAACACGATGCCATACAGGCCTACACGCCCAATATTGTTAATGTATTCTCCAAATTGATTACCGATTTCAAAATTCCCAATGGATATCTGTACAAAATAGCCAAAAGCCCATCCGGCAACTACATTGTAAAAGGAAAGGATGAGTATGCCCGCCAAAATCCCCATTTTACCAATGAATGTCCAGCGCGGAAAACCAAGGGTTTTGAAAGCGCCTACGGGATCTTTCTGGGTTTTTCTGCCGATAGCAATCTCGGTTACCATCACAGGAAAACACA
>CAYUJK010000502.1:0-2889 GCA_964444895.1 uncultured Roseivirgaceae bacterium | reverse complement strand
TAAGCGAATTAATCATGGGACAGGATGACTTGATTAGTGTAAAAAATGAATTAGATTCTTTATTTGATTCTGCGTTTAAAATTGATTCAATGGATTATTTGACCAATTACAACTTCTATTTGGTAACAGGCATTCTTGGTAATTATGAAAGCAGAGTTTTAACGGCAAGAAAATTGTATCATATCACCGACGATCCAGCTTTTTTAGTTGGCGAGTTGCATGCGGATTTAATGTTAAAGGAAGAATTTCGGAACGAGATGTTGAGGGTCAAAATTGATTCGGTTTTGAAGGAAAAAATTGATAATGATCCCACAAACGTTGAATTATATATTTTAAGGTTAACGTATTTATGCTTGTTAAATAGTAGTGACGAGGTAGAAATTCTATTCAAGGAATTGCGCAAAAAATTTCCGGAAGATCAGTTGGTTAGAGGGATTCACGATCACTATGAATCTAAGGGTTGTTCCGCATTTTTCCCCCAATCACCTTAATGTCCCCCACTGGCCCCCTGGCGCAAGGTGTGCCGTGAAGTGATGTACGGCAATAAAGATTCGATTTTTGAGACAGACTCCCTTCATTGGCAAGCGGAAGCAGCGATTTTACCATCAGTACGGTAGATGCCGAAGAACTGCTGGGAGCCACACTTTATGAACTTAATGACCACCTTGGGAATGTAAGAATAGCCATGACCCAGGAAAGAACCAGCGTACCCTTCCGCACCAACCTGGAAACCGAAGACGGCGGCGGCTTTGAGAACATACACACCCGCAATAATGTGGAGGGCACAAACCACACGCCCGGAGGGAGCTGGAGCGCCCACCTGAACCCACTACGGGGAGAAGAGTACTCCGTAGGCCCCGCCATAAGCTTAATGGTAAGCCCCGGCGACACCGTGAAAACAACGGTGTACGGCATGTACACCGGGGAAGATGAAAACAACACCGACGTGTTTCCACTTATAGCCAGCTTCGTAGCCTCAGGCTTTGGCTTTAGCAGCGGCCTGGAAGGGGCCACTACCGGCTTGTTTGAAGACCTGCTCACGGGCGCCGCCGCCGTCCCCTCCCCGGCAGATGCCGAAGTGCCGAAAGCCTACCTGAAATACTTCATCTTCAACCGCGAGATGCAGATGACCCAGCACGGGCACGTGCTCCTGGACGAAACCGCCCTGAACAACTGGCAAAAATTAGAATTAGAGATACCGATCCAAACAAATGGCTATATTTATATCTATGTCGCTAATGAGAGCATGGCCGACGTAAATGTCCACTTTGACGACATGGAAGTGACGCTGATCGAAGGTTCGGCAGTAAATGGAGCTGACTACTACCCATTTGGCCTGGCGATGCCTGGCAGGAGTTGGAGCAGCGAAGGCTATCGTTTCGGCTACCAGGGACAGTTCGCAGAAAAGGACGAAGAGACGGGGTGGAATGCTTTTGAATTGAGGATGTATGACCCCGTGGTTGGTAGGTGGTTGAGTATTGATAAATATAGGCAATTTGCTTCACCCTATATGGGTATGGGAAATAATCCTATCATTGGTATAGATCCTGATGGAGGGTGGGTACTAGCAATAATGTATACTGGAAGAATTCAGGGAGCTTATCCAACAGCTTCGGCATCAATTGGGATTGCGGTTGACGGAGAAGGAAATGTTAATGTGTTTATTGGAGGTTCTGCTGGAGCTGGTTTCGGTATAGGAGCTTCGGCAAACTTGGAAGTTTCTTATTTTCACAACTTACCTGCAACAAAAAATTATTTAGGCTGGGGATTCAATTTAGGGGCATGGATTGCCTATGGAGTTGGTGGGGGGCTGGAAGTAAATTCAGCGTCCGTGTCTAGCCTAATACCCGAAAAGCTCAACGAGGAAAGCATTTCTAGTTGGTGGGAAGATTTAAAGTTAGGAGCTACGTTAGGCGTACCATCTACGGGGCCAGGAATAGGGTTAGGATATTATGCTGATATATCCTATAGCCACAGTATACTCGGATTTAATATTTTTGAAACCAAAGAAAATGTTGAAAAGTATGTTAGGAAGAAATTAGACGAATACTTAGAAGACAAGGTTGTAGATGAGTTTGTAAATTCATTGAATAACTTATTGCCCGTAATACGGCATGATATGACTAATGAAGTTGAACATAGCGGAGGGCCAAGGTTGAAAAGATGATAGATTTTATTTTTATATCTGCTACTTTGGCTTGTTACTCGCTCACTGTTTATTATAGTATTAAGTCAATAAATTATGCTAGGAAGAAATTAGGGATAAAATCGAAGGATATTAGAAAGGTCTTTTCTTTTTTTGTCGGTCGTAAAAAAATCGAAAATATTATTCATTCTTACAATGCAGAAGAAATTTCCATGAAAGAAATAAATCTGTTTATTTCCTACAGAAGGAAATCAAGAATTTTTGCATTTTTATTTCCTATCATGGTATTAGCAACAGCTATCGTTGTCAATTTAAATTGATAATGTCTCTACTCTGTCTTGGAGTCTTAGCCTCAATGGTACTCGTTTGTCCATCGCCCTCCGTTTGTAACGAGGGCGGGTGAGAAAGGCGATTGTATCGCGAATGAGCAAATGATCGGTACAGATTTAGTACAATTTCTGGTAATAATTGCCAAATTAAAGGGAGGCCTCTTTAAAGGCCCCAAGGCACTCACTAGAATTTTTACCACAAAGTACACCATGCTTTACACAAAGTTCTCAAAGAAATACATAGTGACCATTGCGTCTACTTTGTGCCCATTGTGGTTGTGCCATCCGTCCAAAAGCGGCCGCTTTTTTTATGGGCATCGATAAGCTGGTGTCCCTCGTGTCCGTTATTGCTAAACATCCCGCTTCTCAATAGTGCCCTTTGAGGGAATACACATAGAGGGTATTGTCATTGAC
>CAYUJK010000501.1:0-2890 GCA_964444895.1 uncultured Roseivirgaceae bacterium | reverse complement strand
GTTCGAATCCCGTCTTTCGCTCTTTTTTATTGAGTGATTGGCAGAATTGGTGATTTAGAGAGGTGGTGATTTGATGATTTTTGACTTCAACCTGATAACAATGAACTCCCAACTACTTAGAGATCGAAGCAAAAAGTTTGCGATAGACGTAATCAAATTTGTTGATACTCTCCCCAAAAAGGAATCTTCAAGGATAGTAGGACGACAGTTACTTCGATCAGCAACATCAACGGCGGCTAACTACAGGGCTACGTGTAGAGCAAGATCTAAGGCCGAATTCTTTGCCAAGTTAAGTATCGTGGTAGAAGAAGCCGATGAGTCTTTATTTTGGATGGAGGTCATTGAAGAGGCTGACATTTTGAGGAATGAGCAATCTTCGCTGATAAAGAACGAGGCTTTGGAGCTTTTAAAAATATTTTCCTCCTCAAGAAAATCTGCAAAGAAAAACCGGTGAGCCAATAGCTAAAAGAAACTGTTAGAGAGGTTCAATCACAAAATAAAAAAATCACTAAATCACTAAATGCACTCTCCGCCCGGGTGGTGGAACTGGTAGACACGCAGGACTTAAAATCCTGTGGCCGTTTAGGCCGTGCGGGTTCAAGTCCCGCCCCGGGTACAAAACAGTTTGGAGCAAGGGCAAGAGTGTGGGGCTCTTCCAAACTGTTTTTTCCTCAATGCTCACACTCCAACTCAAACAGAAACCGGATGTTTGATTTAGTAGTATACCCTATACAATATGATACTCACCTGTTTTACCCGCTTTCGAAGCAACAGGAATATGTTTCTTTCCCTTCACCAATTCCAGAGAATATCCATAGGCTCCAGCAATTTTCAGGAATGTCGATAGTTTGACATCACTGGTCTTGCCTGATTTCAAATTCTGGATGGCGTTGGGATGGAGTCCGGCCTCTTTTGCTAAAACACGAACAGACTTTTCATCCTCTTCTGATATCGCTAGAAGAAGTTCCTGAAGGACAAATCCCTGGTATTCCTTGTCAAAGGTTTTTTTAAATTCAAGATTTTGCATTTCCTGTTCGTAAGTGCTCATGGTGTCATTGTAACATTAGAGTATTACAAAAAAACAACTTTCTTGAGAATAAAGTTAAGTTTTAAGAGGAAAGGTTTTAATCAAATAATTTGTATTATTTCAGATCATAGAAATATCGAAACATTATGAGTAAGATAGCTGCAGATCATGTAATACCGGGAATTCCCACGCACCCGGGTATTTTAATAAAGGAGGAAATTAAAGCCCGAAATACTGGGCAAAAAGATTTGGCCAGGGCTATGAATATCTCGGTAACGGCACTTTCTGACCTGATACATGGGAGAAGAAATATAACCGCCGAAATTGCCCTCAAACTTGAAAGATCCTTGGATATACCTGCCATATTTTGGATGGATTTTCAGGCTCAGTACGAGATAGATCGCTTGAGGAGAGTAGAATCTGCCTGCTGACTATTATCCAGCCTCCGCCCACACACACTTTTTTTATTTCCACTCAACATCCGGCGCCTTTGTGCGTTTTAATGGCGAATTTATTTATTTTGCAAACCTGTTTAGCGGGAGTACCCCCTAAAACCAAAATCGGAAAAATATTTTTGACAGATGGAAGAGACCGTTGACCTAAAGAAAGAACATCAACAGAAAATAAAGCAAGTATTCAGCGAAGTAAAGAAAGTAGTGGTAGGCCAGGAGTATATGGTAAACCGCCTGCTGGTAGGCCTCTTCACCCAGGGCCATATCTTATTGGAAGGTGTGCCGGGATTGGCAAAAACCCTCACGGTAAACACCCTGGCAGATGTGCTCCACCTCGACTTTCAGCGCATACAGTTCACCCCCGACCTGCTGCCCGCAGACCTCATCGGAACGATGATCTACAACCAGCAAGTGTCCAAATTTGAAGTAAAAAAAGGGCCCATCTTTGCAAACATGATCCTGGCAGACGAGGTTAACCGAAGCCCGGCTAAGGTGCAGTCGGCCCTGCTGGAATCGATGCAAGAGAAACAGGTGACCATCGGCGAGAAGACCTTTAAGCTCGACCGGCCTTTCCTGGTAATGGCCACGCAAAATCCGGTAGACCAGGAGGGAACCTACCCGCTACCCGAGGCACAGGTAGACCGCTTCATGATGAAAGTGTATGTAGACTACCCCAGAAAAGATGAGGAACTGGAGATTATGCGCCGCATGTCAAACCTTTCTTTCAAGAGCGATGTGAAAACGGTATTGAGCAAGGAAGACATTTTTGCTATCCGCGACGAGATCAACAATGTGAAGATCTCAGAATCGCTGGAAAACTATATTATAGAGTTGGTCTTTGCTACGCGACGACCTAAAGAATACGACTTAAACGACGAGGCCAACTACATCCAGTTTGGTGCTTCGCCTAGGGCATCGATCAATCTGAACCTGGCAGCCAAAGCCATTGCTTTCTTTGACGAGAGGGAATATGTGCTCCCGGAAGATATTAAGGAAATAGCCCTTGATGTGCTGAATCACCGCATTATCCTGAACTACGAAGCAGAGGCTGATGGCGTGAAGACCAAGGATATTATCGACACTATTCTCCACAAGGTACCTATCTCGAAATAACACTATTTCGGCGGGTGCCCCCTTACTTATTGCGACGTTTTCCGGTGAAACCAAGCGGGAAAAGAATGCCGTGCCAATTGTGCATATAGACGATTTTTGACGATTCGTATCGGGTTTAATCATCTGTAAATCAGGCATGTATGAAATTGTTTCTTAACATTTGCCTAACAGAAACTTCACGGATTAACATTTTGGTAACAAAAACAGCACCCATGTTAACAATATGGTAAATCTCATAATCCTATAAGTTAATATTCACTTCTCACCTTTGGCGCATGAAAGTGAATATCAAAACTTA
>CAYUJK010000500.1:0-2898 GCA_964444895.1 uncultured Roseivirgaceae bacterium | reverse complement strand
TAATCGATTTGCTGAAATATGAGTTAAAAGTCCGGGAGATTGAGGGCAAGCGGTATGTCTTTGATGCCATTCGCAAGAAGTACCTTGTGTTGACGCCCGAAGAGTTGGTTCGACAGAAATTTGTGGCATACCTGGTACAAGAAAAACACTACCCGCGGGCCCTTTTTAGGTTGGAAGGTGGGCTAAAGTACGGCGAAATGCAGAAGCGATCAGATATATTGGTCTATAATCACCAGGGAATGCCGCACCTGTTGGTGGAGTGTAAGTCTTACAAAGTGAAACTCAGCCAAGAGGTGTTCCATCAGGCATCAGTTTATAACAGCACCGTAAGGGCCAGGTATTTGGGCATCACCAATGGCTTAGAACACATTTTTTTCGAAATGGACTACGAAACCCTCAGGCACAAGCTACTTGATGCCTTACCTGATTACCCGGGAGCATAATGGCTTAGCTCCACCTTTCCTCAAATTGCCCCTGTTATTTACGGAATATGCCCTCGAAAACAATATGGCTGTTTAAGTCGTTTTGTTTTTGAATAATTGCATGGGCAACCAAAAACCCTTTTTTATTGTACGGTTAGGGTATAAAGAAAAATCTCACGAAAGGGAATTGGGCACCATCAAAAATTTACCCCTATGGAAGCGAAGAGTAATTTTTGGTTTATCGATGAAACAGATGTGTTGGATGTGCTATGTCCTCGGGAAGAGATGGCATTGCGCGATAGACATCCGCACCATTTATTTAGTAAGGACGAGTTCGTTTATTTTGAAGATGAGCCTTCGGAAGCCATTTATTTAGTGGTCAGCGGACGCGTGAAAGTCGGCAGCTACACCGAAGATGGCAGGGAAATCACAAAAGCGATATTGTCGAAAGGTGAGATGTTTGGCGAGATGGCGCTGGTGGGAGAGGAGAAGCGAAACGAATTTGCCCAGGCTATGGAGGATGGCACGGAGCTATGTGTATTTGGCGTAGACGAACTTCGGGCTCGCATGATGGAAAACAAGGATTTTAGCGTTAAAATATTTCAGATTATCGGTTTGAAAATCAAAAAATTGGAACGGAAAGTGGAGTCGTTGGTGTTTAAAGATTCACGAGCGCGAGTGGTGGATTTTTTGAAGGAATTGGCCGTAGAAAAGGGGAAAAAGGTGGGTTTTGAAGTCATGGTGAAAAATTACCTGACGCATAAAGACATTGCGGCACTCACAGGGACAAGTCGCCAAACGGTCACTACGATTTTAAACGAATTGAAGGAAAAGAATATCATCAACTTTAACCGCAGACAATTTTTGATCAGGGATATGAACCTGCTGGCTTGATAAAGAAGAGTGTTAAAATAAGTTAAAAAAACCAAATTGTAGTATTGTCGTAAATAAATGGTACTTAAGTTGCATCAATTCGAGGGTAATACACAAATAACTTCTCAACACTATGATAAAAAGTTTACTGTTGACGTTTCTTATTGTACTTGTTTTCTGCGGCTTTAGCTACGCTCAGGATGCCTCCGATTCGCGGCCAGAATCTCCTGAAATTACCATCCGGGATATTTCGAATTTGAACCGAATAGAATTGTATCCCAACCCTGTAAAAGACTTCCTCAATATCACGATAGAAAACTCTACCTATAAATCCGTAGAGATAGAGCTGTACAACATTATCGGAAATAACCTCTCCGTAAACATCGAAGAAACCGGAAAGGACGAATACAGGCTCGACCTGAAGGGATTAAACCCGGGTTATTATCTGATAGTAATCAAAGACCCCCTTACCCACAAAAACAAAAGTTTTAAATTTCAGAAGTCGTAGTGTTCTGAAATTCTGTTGAGAAAGCAGAGCAACTGGCTAAAACTCGGCATTTCCCGGAGTACGCGGAAAGGGGATGACATCGCGGATATTTCCCATGCCGGTAAGGAACAGCATCAAGCGCTCGAAGCCCAGTCCAAACCCACTGTGAGGGCAGGATCCGAATTTTCGGGTTTCCAGGTACCACCACAAGCCTTTTTCTTCCATGCCCATCTCTCCGATTCTTTTCAATAGCTTATCATAACTTTCTTCACGCTGGGAGCCACCTACAATCTCCCCGATTCCCGGAAATAGCACGTCCATAGCCCTGACAGTTTTTCCGTCGTCATTTTGCTTCATGTAGAAAGCTTTGATGTCTCTGGGATAATCAAATAAGATCACCGGTTTTTTGAAGTGTTTTTCTACCAGGTATCTTTCGTGTTCCGACTGCAGGTCAGCCCCCCAGCTTTCGATAGGGAATTGAAATTTCCCTTTTTTGTTGGGGTTGGAATTTTTCAATATATCAATAGCATCTGTATACGAAACCCGCTCAAAGGGATGGTTGGTGACGAATTCCAATCGTTCGATAAGGTTCAGTTCGCTTCGTTCGTGTTGGGGCTTGTTTTTGTCTTCTTCCAATGCACGCTGCTTCAGGAACTCCAGGTCGTCGAGGCAATGCTCCAGGGCATAGCCAATCAGAAACTTCAGGAAGGCCTCCGTGAGGTTCATGTTGTCCTCCAGGTCATAAAATGCCATTTCAGGTTCGATCATCCAGAACTCAGCCAGGTGCCTGGTGGTGTTAGAATTTTCGGCACGAAACGTAGGGCCAAATGTGTATATCTCGCTGAGCGCCATGGCGGCGAGTTCGCCCTCAAGCTGCCCTGATACCGTCAGGTTAGTTTCTTTTCCAAAGAAATCTTCTGAAAAGTCGGGTTTGCCCGATTCGTCCAGCGGTACACCGTTGGGTGGCAGGGTAGTTACACGAAACATCTCACCCGCCCCTTCGGCATCCGAGCTGGTGATGATGGGAGTGTGGATGTTGACAAAGCCCCGGTCATTAAAAAACTTGTGAATGGCAAACGTCATGGCGTGTCGTATGCGCAGAATGGCACTGAAAGT
>CAYUJK010000499.1:0-2899 GCA_964444895.1 uncultured Roseivirgaceae bacterium | reverse complement strand
ACCTGAAGGACGATAAGTGGCACAAGATACACTTTGAAACACTGTCCTGGGGGATTGACTACCGGGCTGTGCTGGAAAGCGCTGATGGGTCGCTTTGGTTCGGGGGGAGCGTTGACTTTGACGAACGGACCGGCCAGGCGGGTGGTCTTGTGCAGTTGTTTGAAGATGGCAGTTGGGTACATCACAAATACAAATCGAATGGCCTGCAGCAATCGAGTGTGTACGGCATTGGCGAATCGAGAAACGGAAAGCTGTGGATAGGCGGGGCACGCCTGTACACCTACGACGGCAAGGTGTGGCGGCAGTCGGACAACGAATTTCTGAGCCAGTTTGTCAATGTGCTCTACAGCGATCGCTATAAAAATATCTATGCAGGTTCCCGCTATTACGGCGTATTTGTGTTTGACAATCAGGCATGGAAGCACTACTCTACAGCGAACGGCTTAGTGAGCAATACGGTACTCAATATCTGTTCTGATGACGAAAAAATGTGGGTGGCCACCGACAAGGACATCAGCTTCTTTGACGGAGAAACGTGGATCAACCACGCTTTCCCGCAGGAGATGACTCTGGCTAACGAAGGGGGCGGCATCAACATCAATAGCAAAGGAGAAATCTGGATCAACCATTCGCCCAGGGAATGGAAAAGGCGGTCGTTCAACAACAGGCCCGTGGACGAAGGAATTAATAATCTGTTTAAGGTTTTTCGCAAGACACCCAATCATAATCCTCCCGAAACAAGGATAGCTCTGTATACCGAGAAAGTGGATAATTCCGGCAATACCTTTATCGCCTGGGAGGCCGAGGATTACCAGTACCACACCCCATCCACCGACCTCTTGTATTCCTACCGGCTAAACGGCGGTGAATGGTCGGCATTTTCAGAAACAACTAATCACACCTTCACCGGACTGAAAAATGGAAGCTACACCATAGAGGTACGGGCCATGGATTTCGACGGCAATATCGACCCAACGCCTGCAATAGCCCGTTTTGAAGTATTGCCGCCCGTGTGGAAGCAGACCTGGTTCATCGTGCTTATTGTCGGCTTTTTGATCATGATCACCATATTCGAGTATCGGATCATTACCAAGAATAAAAAACTCTCGCGCCTCAATCTTTCCCTGCAGGAAGCCGTGGATTTGCTGGAAGAAAAACGCAAAAAAATTGAAAAACAAAACGAAGAGATTGTATACCATCAAAAAGAACTGGAAGACAACAACCAATTGCTGGAAAGCAAAAACCACGAGATAGAGGCCCAGCGAGATGCCCTCAAAGACCTGGTAACGCAGATTGAAAGTCTCTCCAAGGCTAAGGTGAAATTTTTCACCAATATTACACACGAATTTCGAACGCCGCTGTCGCTGATCCTCGGGCCCATCGAGTCGCTTACATCTTCGGAGGTATCGTCTTCGGAGCGGTATAATCTTTACCAGATCATCAAACGGAATGCCCTGAGGTTGCAAAAGCTGATCAACCAGCTCCTGGAAATACGCCGCATAGAGACGGGCACTATGGAACTGATTTTACGGAAAGAGAATATTGTGAAATTCGTGCGCGACATCAAGGAACTTTTTAACAACCAGTCGGCGCAGAAGTACATCAAGTTTACCTTTACCTCTGATGTGAATGAATATAATATCTACTTTGACCAGGATAAAATCGAAAAAGTAGTTTTTAACCTCTTGTCCAATGCCTTTAAATATACCCGGGAATACGGAAAAATATCGGTGTCTATATCGGTGAATAATTATGACAATAGCCAGTATCCCGATGTGGCCAAAGATATGAAGGAGTACATCGTTCTGAAAGTGAAGGACACCGGCCGCGGAATAGAGGAAAGTCGCCTGCACACCATATTTGAGCGGTTTAAGAGTGCCGATCTTAACCTGACCATTTCCAATATGCAGAGCATGGGTATTGGCCTCTCATACATCAAAGAGCTGATTGAGTTTCACCAGGGAAATATTTTTGTGGAGAGCAAAGAAGGGGAGGGGACCACTTTTACTATCCTCATCCCGAAAAACCTGAAGCCCGACAAGCACCTGTCGTACAAGCCCGACGATATTGCAGCGTTTGAGCTTTCTAAAAGCCTGGATGCCGGCATCATACAATCCGAAGAGGAGCTGGCAGAAATCAATGGAAAAGCGGAAGCAAGCTCTGAAAAGTCCAACCGCTACTCCCTGTTGATAGTAGAAGACAACGAAGACATGCGCGCATACCTCACCTCGCTACTGAAAGACGAGTATCACATTCTCAGTGCAGAAAATGGAAGGGCAGGCCTGGAAAGGCTCGCACAGGAAGAAGTAGACCTGGTGATCTCTGATATCATGATGCCCGAACTGGATGGCATCATGTTTTGCCGGGAGGTGAAGGCAAATTTCGAAACGAGCCACATACCGGTTATTTTGCTCACGGCCAAAACCATGAAAGAGAGCCGGGTGATTGGCTACGAGTCGGGTGCGGACGACTATATCTCCAAACCCTTCGATCCTGAAATACTGCGACTTAAGGTCAAAAATGTTTTTGATACACGTGAAAACCTGAAGACTAAATTCGTTCAGGATTTCAAATTCAGGCCAAAGGAAGTAAAGGTAGCCTCTGCCGATGAAAAGCTCATGAACAGGATGGTGGAGCTAATGGAAGAACACATTTCTGACCCCGATTTTGACGTGAACAAAATGTGCGACATGGTAAACCTGAGCCACATGCACTTCATCAGAAAGGTGAAGCAGCTCACCGGCAAAAAGCCGATAGACCTGCTCAAATCGTTCCGCATGCAGCGGGCCAAGCAGTTGCTGGAGCAAGACAAGCTTAACATCTCCGAAGTAGCCTACATGGTGGGCTACGACCTGCCCAATTCCTTCAGCCGCGCCTTTAAGAAGGAGTTTGGCATCTC
>CAYUJK010000498.1:1778-2900 GCA_964444895.1 uncultured Roseivirgaceae bacterium | reverse complement strand
ACCCAATCCATTAAATCTGACTTCAAACAAGAAAAACACCTCAGCATTTTGTCAAATGCCCTCATTTCAGAGGGGGAGCTTATTTTCAAAAAACCCAACCTGCTGAAGTGGGCCTACGAGAAGCCTTTTCAATACGTGATCGTGCTGGACGGCAAAGAAATCAAGATGAAGGACGAGGAGAAGACCAGCACTTTCGACATTACCTCAAGCAAAACTTTCAAACAGATCAACGACCTGATTGTGAGCAGCGTGAACGGCGACATCTTAAAAGAAGATCAGTTCGATATCACCTACTTTCAGGACGAAAAAAATTACATTGCTTTCCTCGTGCCAAAAGATGCCCAGATGAAAAAGTTTGTGAGCAAAATCGAATTGTTTTTTGACAAAAACGACCTCACGGTGAACCGTCTCATTTTAAGGGAGCCCAACGACGACTACACGCTCATTAATTTTTCTGAAAAGAAAATCAACACTAATATCACCGATGAGGCTTTTCGTATCCATTAGTCTGGTCGGTCTTCTGCTGGTTTCGTGCAGGGTACAGCCGCCGGCGGGTTTTGCGCTGCCGAAGCCTTTTGTTTTTCAATCCGAACAAGAATTGCTTTACCGGGCCTCATTCGATTACAAAGAGTATCATTTTAGCGGGTTGTGCGTGTTCAAAAAAACGGAAGGCGAAAATATTCGCATTGTTTTTCTCAATGAAATGGGAATTACTTTTATGGACTTTGAGTTGACAAGCCAGGAGATGGTGGTACACAAAATGATCGACCAGCTCGACCGGGACATTATTCTGAATGTTATTGAGAACGACTTTCGGCAACTATTGATGACAGATCTTTCCTCTCCCAAAAAAGTACGCCACAGGAACAATACTTCCGGGAAAGGGTTTATAGCAAGGGATAAGCTGAAAACGGAATATTACCAGGATGAGAAAGGAAGAATCGTCCGGGCGAGAAGAAAGGGATTTTTAGGGGTGAAAAAAGCCACCGTAAGCTACGAATATCAAGAAAATGCAGTTCCCAGGGAGATAATACTTTTGCATCGCCAGATAAAAATGAATTTAAAATTAACTTTGCTGGAAAAAATCTGAACAGATGCTTAAAAACGATTTGTATAAAATAG
>CAYUJK010000498.1:0-1678 GCA_964444895.1 uncultured Roseivirgaceae bacterium | reverse complement strand
TAACTTTGCTGGAAAAAATCTGAACAGATGCTTAAAAACGATTTGTATAAAATAGTCGACAGGAATACTTCCGAATCGGTGAATGTGTTTACGGTAGACATTGACCCGGGGCACAAAATATTTTCCGGGCATTTTCCGGGTCAGCCGGTGCTGCCGGGGGTATGCCAGATCGAGATGGTAAAAGAGCTGTTGGCAGAAGTAACGGGCAACCCTATGAAACTGCTTTCCTCTTCCAATATCAAATACATTGAAATTGTGGATCCCAACCGCGACCCGAGAATTCAGGTAGAACTAACCGTGGACCAACAGCCGGAAGGAATTAAAGTGAGCGCGGCTTCGCTTTTTGAGGATGGAAGGGCTAATTTTAAATTTTCGGGTGTTTTTAATTAGCCACCAAGGCGCTAAGACACGAAGAAAGCATCAAGTCGTAGCATCCCTAAAAACAATCTACTTTGATTTTTATCTTTGGGCCTGGCTGGCAGCCAAGTCTCCCAAGCGTCATCGCAGGCCCGAGGAATCAAAAAAATATTTTGTTTGACATCCGCACAGATTTAACTTCTAGTCCTGATTGGTCACAGTCAACAACTTGTGGTCCCAGTTGCGACTGGAAGCGTTGATATGAGAATAGCACTGGTTAAAGCCAGCAAATGCTTAACTTTTAATGGAAGAAATAAAAAAGAAATTTAAGTCCCTCAAGTGTTGTGTGATCATTCCCACCTACAACAACCACCTTACGCTGAGGGAGGTGATCAGCAGCGCGCTGGAATATACCGACGACCTGATCGTGGTAAACGATGGTGCTACGGACGATACCCCGCAGATTTTGCAAACTTTCGGCAATGTCATTCAGCTTGTTGAGCATAAGGTGAACCAGGGAAAGGGCAAGGCACTCCGAAATGCTTTCCGCTATGCACGTGAAAAAGGCTATGAGTACGCTATCACGATGGACAGCGACGGCCAGCATTTTGCGTCGGATCTTCCGGTTTTTCTCAACGAGTTGGAAAAAGATAAAAACTGCCTGATCATTGGCGCCCGGAACATGGAACAGGAAAACGTGCCCGGCAAAAGCAACTTTGGCAATAAATTCTCCAACTTCTGGTTTCGCCTGGAAACAGGAGTCAGTTTGGTAGACACCCAGTGTGGCTTCCGCCTGTATCCCATCAAGAGATTGGAGAACACCACCTTCTTTACCAACCGCTTCGAGTTTGAGGTAGAAGTGATCGTAAAAGCAGCCTGGAAAGGAGTGAACGTGAAGAATATCCCCATAAAAGTACACTATGAGCCGGGCAAGAAACGAATTACACACTTCCGTCCTTTTCGAGATTTCACCCGCATCAGTTTTCTGAATACTTACCTGGTCATCCTGGCACTGCTCTACTACATCCCCTTTCGCTTTATCAAAAGCCTTACCCGTCAGAATATCAAAAACTTCATCAAACAGAACTTTCTTAATCGCGAAGAGCCGGTGTACAAAAAAGCCCTTTCCATAGGGTTTGGAGTATTCATGGGCATATTTCCAATTTGGGGATATCAATTGATAGTAGGTATTGCCCTTTCTCACCTTATGAAATTGAACAAAGCCTTGTTTGTCGTGGCTGCCAATATCAGCATACCGCCAATGATTCCCTTTATCATTTTTTTCAGCTATAAAACCGGGGCTTACCTGGTAGAAGATCCC
>CAYUJK010000497.1:0-2905 GCA_964444895.1 uncultured Roseivirgaceae bacterium | reverse complement strand
CGAATTTCCGGTAGCCGGGGCTGGGATACATAGGCAGCCAGCCTCCTTCGCGGTAAGAATTCAACATTCCTTTGAGGATATTGGAACTCATCTCAGGATATAGAATGGTGAAAAACGGGAAAAGAGACCGGTGTGCCGTAGAAAAGTTGATATCGGTGTACAGGTATCCTTCATGCACCCGTCCGTCAAACGGGCTATAGTGGATCATCCTACCCGTCTCGTCAAATTCATAAAATATCTTGGGGAAGAGCAGCATTCGATAAAATGAAGTGTAGAAGATTGTTTTTTGGTCATTGGTGCCGCCTTCTACGGTTATTTTGTTGAGCTCGTTGTTCCAAACCTGGTTGGCCTTTATTTTTAGCTGTTCGAACGTCGAATTTTCCAGTTCCCGGCTAAAGTTGTTGATGGCCTGCGGAATGCTGATAAAAGATGTGGCAACTTTTACATTGATCTCTTCATTTCGGCTGGTGAAAAACTTAACGGCAAGACCAGTGTTAAGCCCCTGGATATCCCGCTTAGAGGAGTTGAGGCTATCCTGGTTCCAAAGGGTGTGGCTTACAAAAGGCTTGTCAAATTCCAGCACAAAATAGCAGGCAAAGTTCTTAGGCGCCCCGCCTGAATTATTTCTCGTAAAACCTACTATTCTTCTTTGTTGGGGAATCACCCTCAGGTAGGATTCGCCTTCCATGGCGTCCAGCAGAATATACGAGGCGTCGGATTCGGGAAAAGTGAATTTGAACATTGCGCCCCGCAGTGTAGGCACTACCTCACTGGTAATATTGTACCGGGACAGATGCACCTGGTAGGAGTAGGGGGTGGCCATTTCGTTGACATGGGTAAACTCCGAGGCCCGGCGGTGTGCGTCAATCACCAGCTCGCCCGAGAGCGGCATCAGCTGAAACGCCCCATAGTCGCCTAATGAGGGGTTTGGCTGGTGAGAACAGCGTATCCCCTGTATTTTCCTTGCATCGTATTGGTATATCCAGTTGGGATTTTGGTTAAGTGTGTTAGGGATCCATAGGTTCATTCCGAACGGCAAGGCTACAGCAGGGGTGGTATTGCCCCGGTAAATATCAGCACTCGATTGAGTGCCGATGAGGGGGTCTACAAACTGCACCAGGTTCACCTTGCTCTCGTCCACCACAGAGAAGTCCTTGAGCTTGCACGAATGCATAAGCACCAGACCGCCAAGAAGTAGCGGCACAGTTCTCTCCCGCATTGTAATAAAAGACCCGGGCAAAGCCGCTTTTTGGTATAAAGTCCTTAAAAAATGCAAATTTGAAAATATTATACGCAAATATACTCCTTAATTTATATTTGAGAAATTATGCAGGGCGGGGTGTTTGAATTCTGTTAAATATTCGGGGATTGTTTGTGTTTTCATTTAACGCCTGTTTAATTTAGCTGGTATAAAAGTAACATAAAATGTATGAGCCAATCTGATAGTTTATCCAATTACTATGAGGCAAACCGGAGGCTGTGGGACAAGCTGGCTGCGGTACATGTGAAGTCTGATTTTTATGACCAAAGCGCCTTTCTTGCTGGCAAGTCAAGCTTGAAAGACATTGAGCTGAATGAACTGGGTGAAGTGCAAGGCAAGAGCATGCTTCATTTGCAATGTCACTTTGGGCAAGACTCAATTTCCTGGGCAAAGCGTGGCGCCCGGGTGGTAGCGGTTGACTTTTCAGAAGGCGCTATCTCCATCGCCAAGGATATCAACGAAAAGCTAAAAACAGACGTGGAGTTTATATGCTGCAATGTATATGATCTCAAGGATCACGTAACTCAGAAGTTTGATGTGGTGTTCACCTCTTACGGCGTTATCAACTGGCTGCACGACCTGGATCAGTGGGGAAGGCTCATCGCCCACTACCTGCAGCCTGGCGGAGTGTTTTATATGGTGGAATTTCACCCCATTCTCTGGATATACGACGATAAGTTTCAGCAGATCGAACACCCTTACCAGAGTGAAGCCGAGCCCCTTATGCACATAGCGGGCTACTCGTATGCAGAGGCAAAAAAGGAAAAATCGGAAAAGGAATATTGCTGGAATCATGGCATAGGCAGGGTGATGAATTCGCTGATCAAAGCGGGCCTCAAGATTGAGTTTTTCAACGAATTTAATTTTTCGCCCTTCAAGACCTTTCCCGAAATGACCGAATTTCAACCTGGCAAATTTGTCATCAGCAAATTCGGGTACAAAGTGCCACACTTGTTTTCGATAAAGGCCACCAAAGCACAGTAAATCTAAAGCGAATTGTAATAAAAACACAGTGCCCGCTATATATCAATTTTTACAAAACACTGAAATACCAACCTGAAATATGAAATTCGGTCAAGTTAGCAACCCTGAAACCATCGATTTTACCTTGCCGGCAGATCATCCTGAAACGGCGAGGGTGCTTGCCGCCCATAAATCGGACGGCTTTGAAGTATATGTAGGCTGCGCCAAATGGAACCGGCAAGACCTGAAAAACTTTTACCCGAGAGGCACCAAAGACGAGCTGAGCTACTACTCCACCCAGTTTAACAGCATTGAGCTCAATGCCACGTTTTACGGCGCGCCATCCCGTGAACAGGTGCTCACCTGGAAGGCAAAAACGCCCAATGACTTCCGGTTTTTTCCAAAGATCACCAATACCATCAGCCACTTCAAAAGACTGATCAATGTAGGTGAGGCCGTGGCGGAATATTGCGATGCGATTGCCTCCTTTGAAGAGAAGTTGGGTTGCGTGTTTCTTCAGCTTCACGACAATTTCAAACCCAAGGACTTTGACCGGCTGCAGCGGTTTGTGCTGGAGTTTCCCAAGGCCATCCCGCTGGCTGTGGAGGTGCGAAATACAGAATGGTTTAATAGCCCTGCAGAAGCCGACCGTTTTTATCAACTGCTGGAAGACAATGGAAT
>CAYUJK010000496.1:0-2911 GCA_964444895.1 uncultured Roseivirgaceae bacterium | reverse complement strand
CAATACGAAAACAATTGGATGAAATCAAACCAGACATTTTCATCTGCGGACATTCACACATCCTGAAGGTGATGCCGGACAAAAACAGGAGTAACCTGCTGCATATCAACCCAGGAGCTGCTGGTCAACAGGGGTTTCATAAAATGCGGACAATCATGACGATGGAAACAGACGGCCTTAGAATTACCGACCTGAAAGTAATAGAATTGGGACTACGGGGAAGGATTTAATAGCAAAAGCTTTTACTACATGGCTCCCGCTTTTGTTGGAGAACCATGTAATAAACGGGCTACTTATCCTCTTCCTTTGTTTCTTTGGCGGGAGCTTCCGCATCAGCGGATTTTTTTGCACTTTCTTTAGCCTTTTTAGTCTCTGCTTTTGGGGCTTTTTCTGCTGGAGCTTCTGCAACTACTTCAGCGACTTCGGCCTCTTTTTTCTTGGCGCTGCTTTTTGGTTTTGCGGCAAACTCTTCTTTTATTTTTTCAACATCTACCTTTTTGATCACAGGCCTGGCAGTGTTGAGTTTTATTCGCTGCTGACGAAGGCTTGAAACTACTCTATTTTTCCTCGCTTTTCTTTTAAGACTTGTTGCACCCATTTCTTTTAAGTTTTCAAAATGAGCGGCAAAGGTAAGTGAATTAATCCGATATTAAAACGCGCCCGCCTATATTTTCGAAATTAAAGTGCTACTTTTGAGCCAAATCTCAAGGATGAAGTATCTACTCGGTGTATTCGTAACCCTGGCGGCGGCATATCAGTGTCAAGCGCAGTTTGGCATTGGAGTGCAGGGCGGGGTGAATGTAGCCTCAATGCAGGCTCAGTACCGGCCGGAGTTCGTGGTGCGGAGCATCAAGTCGATCGAGACGTTCCAGGTGGGTCTTGTGGGGCGGTATGTGAGCAAGGACAGGATGGGCCTTCAGATTGAGTTTAATATGTCAAACAAAGGGTGGCGCGATATCAATGATACCAGTGATGTGCAATACAAGCGAGTGATGAGATACTACGAGGTGCCTTTGCTTACGCAATTTGTGGTGGGGAAAAAGAAATTCAGAATAGTGCTGGAAGGGGGTGCTTACGTAGCCTATGCCACTTCATCGACAGAGGAGTTTAAAGACATGACCTCTGGTCAAATACAGCAAACCAGGGATTTTCAGTTCAGGGATGAGTTGGACAATCGATGGGACTACGGATTGATGGCCAGGGCGGGTTTTCAATACAATCTTGCATTTGGTACAATAGAGGCCAAGGCATTCTATAGCTACGGGTATGGAAACCTGTTCATGGACAAATCGCGGGCCCTGGAGATTACGCAAAACAGGGTGTATGGTGTGCATGTGGCCTACCTCTATTTTTTTCGCCCTAAATGAGCATTAAATTTTCACTAATCTCGTCGGCAAGAAGTTTGCCTTTTTTTGTCAACAGAAGGGTGTCATTTTCGAAGTACATGAGCCCTCTTTGGGTGTAGGCATGCAAGAGCGGCGCGAACAATGCGTTCAGGTCAAAACCATATTTTAGACGAATATGGCTCAGATTACATCCCCATTTGGTGCGCAGACCAGTCATGATGAGTTCATTGGCCAGGTTTTTCGTGCTGAGCGTTTCGATTTGGCAGGGGACTACCCCATTGGAAATGGACTTTACATAAGCGGCATTTTGTGCTACATTGAATTGCCGGGAGCGTCCGTTGAAAGAATGAGCCGAAGGCCCGAGACCCAGGTAGGGTATGTGCCGCCAGTAGCTGCTGTTGTGTTGCGAGTAGAAAGGCGGCTTGGCAAAATTGGAGATTTCGTATTGTTCGTAGCCGTTTGCTTCAAGCGTATTCAACAATAGCTCGAACTCTTCAGCGGCGAAGTCCTCACTTACCTGTGTTATCCTCTTTTTTTTCAGCCAGTTACCGAAAGCTGTCTTGGGCTCTATGGTCAGGCAGTACGCAGAAATGTGTTCGGGAGTGAGCGATATCGCTGTTTTCAGGTCGTGGGTCAGTACCTCGTGTGTGTCGTCTTTGATGCCATAGATCAGGTCAATGCTGATGTTTTCGAATTGGGCTTTCCGGGCGTTTTCAATGCAGGATATGGCCATGCGGGCGTCGTGGGCGCGGTTTAGGTAGCGGAGATATTCGTCGTTAAATGTCTGAATGCCAATGCTAAGCCTATTGATGCCCAGCTTCCAGAGCCGACTTAGTTTTTCAGGTGTGAGGTCGTCAGGATTCGCTTCAATCGTTACTTCTACACTGTCAGAAAGTCGAAAATGTTTTCCGACAGCATTCAGTATTTTGTCAATATCAGGCCAGGACAGCAGGGAAGGTGTGCCACCACCAAAGTACAGAGTAGCAACATCCTGGCCCTTCAGGTAGTCTTTTTGCAGCTCAGTTTCCCGAATAATAGCTGCGACTACCTCGTCCTTTGATTTCAAAACCGTGCTGAAATGAAAGTCGCAGTAGTGGCAGGCCTGCTTGCAAAAAGGAATATGGATGTATATACCGGCCAATTTTTTTACTTTTATTTCTTATGACATTGAGAATACCGAAAATACTGATGTTTGTAGGCGTAGCGCTTTTGGTGCTCAGTGTCGGGTACGCTCAAACGAATATCAAAGTAACGACCGAAATTGTTGATATGAAAAGAGAATCGGAACAAAAGACGGTTTCGGTAAAAGACTCGCTACGCGCAGAAAGGCACATTTCCGAACAACTTTACCAGCTTTACTTTCAGGGATATTTAGCTGCCGCAGTAGTAGAGCGCCGGTGGGTAGCAGGTAACTTAAATGTGACGATCTACAAGGGTGAGCTGTACCACTTGAGGAGCCTGAGCCCGGGTAACCTGAACCCGCTGATGCTCACGACCATTGGATTCAAGGATAAAAAAAATAGTAATGTCCCGTTTCGCGTACAGGAAGTGGAGCGGCTTTTTCG
>CAYUJK010000495.1:0-2912 GCA_964444895.1 uncultured Roseivirgaceae bacterium | reverse complement strand
ATGAAAACTCTATTCGCTTTTCTGATGGTTTCGGGACTCGCTACGGGCTTGGCAAACGCCCAAAACGGCTACCCCCTGGTAAGGGAAATTAATCTCTTTAACACCACCGACTACCCCCTGGAAGAACTCGCGTACTGGACCTGCCAGTATCTCGGTATTAAGGAGGTCTTTATCCGGATCGACTACCTTCCGGATCACTACCGCGAAAGAGGAATGGCGAAGAAAATTTACGACAAGGCCTATCAGATCAACCTGAAGAAAAACCTCGGAAATGTAAAGTTGATCCTTATCCACGAGCTGATCCACGTAAAACAGTATGAATCGGGCGACTTGAAATCGATGCAGGGTTCTTTTGTGGAATTTAAAGGCCGACAAATAGACCTGGAGCGGGTGGACTACATGGAAAGAGACTTTGAGTTTGAAGCCCACGCCCAGGACGGGCGCGTCTTGCAGGCGTATAGAAAGCAGCTAAAATTGACTGCCACAAGCAATTCATGCATGATGGCGAAAGACACACCACTCACCCCCAAAAAGTGCCTGTAAATATCGCCGCTATCTAAAAAAATATTGCTGCGATAAAACTATATTTGCGTCCATGAACAACAATCATGGAAGTGAAAAACGATATCATTGTAATCGGTGGGGGCATCGTAGGCCTTGCCACCGCCCTGCAGCTTAAAACCAAAAATCCCGATCTCAAACTTACCCTCCTCGAAAAAGAAAACGAGCTGGCGAAGCACCAAACAGGCAACAATAGCGGGGTGATCCATTCCGGCATTTACTACAAACCCGGCAGCCTCAAAGCAGTTAACTGTGTGACGGGCTACAAAAAGCTGCTTGCTTTTTGCGATCAGGAAGGGATACCCTATGACCTCTGCGGCAAGATTATCGTGGCCACTTCCAAAGAAGAACTGCCACGCCTGGAAACGCTCTACGAACGGGGCGGCCAAAATGGGCTAACAGGCCTGAAAAAAATCCGCGAAGGAGAACTCAAAGAATATGAGCCGCATGTGAACGGTATTGCTGGAATTTTCGTACCCCAGACAGGCATCATCGATTTCAAAACCGTAGCCGAAAAATACGCCGAAAAAATACGGGCGTTAGGCGGCGAGATCATCCTTGGCGCTAAGGTTAAGCGGATCGTTTCGCTGAACGGTTCTTCTACCGTATACACCAGCGACAATGAATACCAGGCAAAGTTGATTGTAAACTGTGCCGGCCTGTATTCGGATAAAGTAGCGAGGCTTACTCATAAAAATCCCGGGGTGAAAATCATCCCATTTCGCGGTGAATACTACAAGCTGGCTAAAGACAAAGAGTACCTGGTAAAGAACCTCATTTATCCCGTGCCTGATCCTGCCTTTCCCTTTCTGGGCGTGCACTTTACCCGCATGATGAAAGGCGGTATTGAAGCAGGCCCCAACGCTGTGCTGGCTTTTGCCCGAGAGGGCTATTCCAAATCAAAAATCAATATTGCCGAGTTAGCTGAATCGCTGGCGTGGCCGGGTTTTCAGAAAGTAGCTGCCAAATATTGGAAAACGGGCTTCGGCGAAATGTACCGCTCCTTTTCCAAAGCGGCGTTTACCAAAGCCTTACAAGCGCTGATCCCTGAGATTCAGGAAAAAGACCTCGTGCCCGGCGGTGCGGGAGTGCGCGCCCAGGCCTGCGACCGCGGCGGAGGACTGCTGGACGACTTCATGATACTGGAAAGCGACCACGCGGTGAATGTGTGCAATGCTCCATCACCGGCAGCTACTTCCTCACTGGCCATCGGAGATACGGTTTCGGACATGGTATTGAAGAGATTGTAGAAAATACTTTTTCCTTTCTTCTGAAAAAAATACATTTGCCTTGCATAATGAAAAGGGAATCCGGTGAAAGTCCGGAGCTATCCCCGTAGCTGTAAGCTTCGTATTTATGCTGTTTAGGTTTTAACCACTGTTCGCCATTTGGCGTACGGGAAGGGCTAAACAGTGAAGCAAGCCAGAAAACCTGCATTGTGCGCTATTCTATTTCGGCTTTCGGTGGAAAAGTCAGAAGTGTAGAAAAACATGTCGTTTCTGCAATTCTTTCCTGTCATTCGAAAGCTCATTGGTATCCATTAAAAACTAAAAACCCATGAGCACTATCTTAAAAAAAATTTACCGTTTTGTTAGCGCGCACTCCCTGCGCGAATCGCTAACTTACCACAACCTTGCCATAGCAGGGTTTATGTTACTGGTCGCGCTCTTCCGGATAACGCTTGGTGGAAATGAGTCACTCGGAATTTGGGCTCACTTCACACCTATTGGCGCGATGGCGCTGTTTGGCGGCGCGTACTTTTCGCGCTTTAAAGCCCTCGCCTTCCCCTTGCTTACCCTATGGATCAGCGACCTCTACCTGAACCGCTACGTCTACTATGGCGATTGGCGCCTGTTCTACGAAGGCTTTTACTGGACCTACGGCGCCTTTGTGATGATGGTATGGGCGGGAAGGTACCTGCTGCCCAGGGTTTCCGTTACCCGGTTTCTCTTTGCCTCTGTCTTGGTTACCTTCATCCACTGGACAGTGACTAACCTGAGCGCCTGCATGACTGGCGGGCTTCTTCATCCTTCTTTATCAGGGTACCTGGCTAGTTTGCAGTCGTCGGTTTCATACGAAATCAACTTTCTCGCGGGCACAGTTCTCTATGGAACCGTTGCCTTTGGAGTATTTGAGTGGATGCGCACGAATAACGGTCGTTTTACCACACACATAACAAATTCGGTAGAATCATGAATGTATGCTCGTTCCTTCCCGCCGTTACGCAAATGATCTATGACCTGGGCTTGCAGGATCATTTGCAAGGCGTCACTTTTGAATGTCCCGAAAGGGCCTTGCGCGAAAAATCAAAAGTAGTGCGGTGTGTGCTGGAAGGCAAAGATCTTGACAGC
>CAYUJK010000494.1:0-2931 GCA_964444895.1 uncultured Roseivirgaceae bacterium | reverse complement strand
GGTGGAGCAGAGCGTAGATAAATACCTGGACCGGGGATTTACCCACTTGCAGGTGAGCTTCGGCTGTACGGGCGGCCAGCACCGGTCCGTTTTCTGCGCGGAAAACACGGCCCGCCACTTGAAAGAAAAATATGGGGACAAGGTTAAAATCGTCCTGAACCACCGCGAACAAAATATCTTTGAAACGCTATGAAACCGACATGTTAAAAGTTATCATTTGACGGATAAAAACAATATAATCAAATGAGAGCCATGATTTTTGCCGCCGGAATGGGCACACGCCTCCGGCCACTGACAGAACATACACCTAAAGCACTGGTGGAAGTAGCCGGCAAGCCTCTGCTGCAGCGTACCATCGAACACCTGAAAGATCAGGGGTTTACGGACGTCATCGTAAACGTTCATCACCATGCTTCACAAATCATTGGCTTCCTCATGGCAAACGATCACTTTGGCATCAACATTAGCATTTCTGACGAATCGGACGAACTGCTCGATACGGGCGGTGGGCTCAAAAAAGCCTCCTGGTTTTTTGACGATGCCAGTCCTTTCCTGGTCATCAATGCCGACGTGGTGAGCGACCTGGATATTTTGTCGCTCGTGGAATACCATGTCAACAAAGACGCCTTGGCCACGGTGGTGATTCGGGAGCGCCCGTCCAGCCGGCACTTTTTGTTTGACACCGACTTTCGGCTATGCGGCTGGCAAAACACCAAGACCCATAAAACTATCAAGGCTCTTGAGCACAAGCCTTTGACAGGCTACCCTTTTTCCGGCATTCACATTATCGACCCCGCCATTTTCCCCCTCATCCGGGAGGAGGGCAGGTTTTCCATCGTAGACGTGTACATGCGGCTGGCACCCCAGCACAAAATTGTTGGCTATCCCGACAATGAGTCGGTGTGGTTTGACATCGGCGATGTAGAAAAGCTAAAGAAGGCGGAAGAATGGCTTGGGGGAAGGTAGGGGATGGGCCGGTATTACTCATCCTACTCGCTGTTTCTTCGATTTAACATGATCAGTTCACGCCATGTACTCCTTCACGGGAAGAATACGATGGTTCAGTGACTCACTGATCTACGAGTGTTTAGCTATTGAGATACACATCGGCTCTTTTTAAGTTGAAAAAAAAAATTGGTCGAAGCATGATAAGCATTTTGTCAAACTATCCATACATCTCCCTGATCGGTGTAATTTTGATCGTGAATTTTGCCTTCAAAAAAGTCACCCGGTCCGAACATTCGCCCATTGTTCGCCTGATATTGTTTTTGATGTCTGCGATAGCCCAGGCATGTAGCCCGTTTTCAGGCCCGGTAGATGAGTCGATCTCTGATTCTTATTATTATTCAAAATCGGGAAACGATGTATGCTACAGCCGGATGGGCAACTGGTTTGAATTGGGTAATTCCAAATTAAACGCCGACGTTGAGAGTTTCGAAGTTATTGCCCGTGAATTCGCAAAGGATAAGGATCATCTGTATTTCCGGGACAAGGTCATCGACAAAGAAGCTGATATGGCATCATTCGAAGTGGCAAAAGGAGATTATTACTGCTATGACAAGGATCATGTGTATGTACCTTTCGAATACCTTCCCCACGAGTTCAGCAGCAGGTATCAAAAAAAAGACAGCCAACTTTTGGTAGTTGAAAAAGCCGACCCCAAAACGTTCAAGAAGATCGACTTTCAATGGTCAAAAGATGATCGGCATTATTTCTACTACTACCATCCTGTAGATATCGATTATCCTACTTTTGAAATATTGAACAAAAATTTTGCGAAAGACAAGGGCCGGGTTTACCTGTTAAAGAGCTTCGAATTGTTGGCCGTATCCACCATCGATCCAACTTCAGCAACGGCGTGGAACGAACGATATATAGCGGATAAGGATAATGTATATGACTTTCGGGAATACCAGGATGGGAAAGTAGTCGATTCGCTTGTAGCAATATCTTACAAGGGTGGTGATTTCAAGATCATAGAAAAAGACTACCTCTTGTTTGATGATAAGGTGGTTTACGATGGGTTTGAAATTGAAAATGCAGATGTGGCTACTTTTCAGTTTGTAAAAGGATATTACGCCAAAGACAAGGATCAGGTTTATTGTGGGGGGAAAGCAATAGAAGGCGCCGACCCCGACACATTTGAAGTGTTTGAATACCTGATCTATTCCAAAGATAAAAACCATGTATATTTCGATGGAAAGATTTTGAAGGAAGCGGATGTAGCCTCCTTTGGCCCTCCGAAGGAGAAGAATTCTTGATTGTACCGCGATAAATACCACACCTTTCGGGGTGATGAGATAGTAGAGGTAAAACATAAGTAGAATATGAGTAATGGTGGCTGTGTACCCCATCCAAGTCTCTCGAAGGGATGCTGATGAATAGAGAGAGTTCTTCTAAACCTTATTCAGGTCTCCTATTTGACTCCAATTTCCTTAAGAAATGCCTCTTTGTATTTGGCTCCAATGGGAATTTCATTTCCACACATGATCACCCGATTACCAGAGATCTGATCGATCTTGTCTTTATTGACAACAAAGGAGCGGTGGACTTGATAAAACCGTGTCTCCGGCAGCAGGTCTACGAAGCTGGCGAATGTCATGGTCGTGAGAAGCGTTTGCTTGTCAGTGGAGATCTGCACATGATTTCCCCTGGCCTCAGCATAGCAAAGTTCATCGAAAACGATCTTATGAATATTGCCATCAGATTTGATATACGTAAAATCAGCCAGTTGTGCATTTTGACGATGCGGCCTGTGCTCGATCAGTTTTTCTTTTACCTTATCTACTGCCACCATGAACCGTTCCAGTGAAAAAGGCTTTAACAAGTAGTCGCATGCGGCTACCTCAAAGGCTTCGTGAGCATATTCCTTGTATGCCGTAGTGAAAACCACCTGTGGCGCATACCTCAATGTTTTCATGAAAGCCATAC
>CAYUJK010000493.1:0-2933 GCA_964444895.1 uncultured Roseivirgaceae bacterium | reverse complement strand
AAACAACCCCCGGTCGCTGAGCGGAAATATTGTGAAAAGCCTGTTGGTGGACAGCGAAGGAAACCTGTATGTGGGCACCTATGGAGAGGGATTAAACTACCTGAACCTAAAAACCAATGACATTACCCGCTACAAGCCCGACCCGGGTAATCCTGATGCCCTCATTGGGTCTGATATATGGGAACTGTACGAAGACAGCGAGTCGAGGATTTGGGTGGGCACACTCGGCAGCGGCTTGAACGAATTCCTACCCGATCAGCAGAAATTCAGAGCACATAAAGCGGATGTAGAAGACTCCACTAAGCTTCCTTCAAATTTTATTTCCAAGATCTTTGAAGATTCCCAGGGGCGCTTCTGGATTGGCACCATAGGTGGCGGTATCTGCCAAATGGACAAGAACACCGGGCTTTTCAAAAGGTACTTTACCAACCCTGACAGGGAGATACCGGGCACAAGCGAAGTCATAGACCTGTACGAATCGAGCGATGGAAAATTGTGGATGGGATCTAAAGGGGATGGGTTGTTTCTGTACGACGAAGCTACTGACCGGTTTAAGCTTGCCAATCAAAAAGAGTCCATGCAAAGTTCTATCCAATCCATTCTTGAGGATGACAATGGAAACCTGTGGCTTAGCACATACCGGGGTGTGGTCAAATTCAACCCTGTAGATGGCACTGTTGTTAGCTACGACCAATACGATGGCCTTCAAAGCCAGGAATTTAACTCCCGTTCAAAATTGAAAAGTACCAGCGGGGATTTTTATTTCGGCGGGTTTAACGGGCTCAATGTCTTTAATCCGGAGAAAATATTTAAAGATCAAAAACGCACTCCGGTAGTTTTTACAGGATTTTATCTTTTTCACCGGGAGGTATCACCGCGCACACAGCCTGAGGTGCTTCCCGCTCATATCCAGTACCTTGACGAGATTACCCTGTCGGCAGGGCAGAATGTGTTTTCTGTGAGCTATGCTGCATTAAATTATTCTTTTCCCAAGAAAAACAAGTATGCATATATCCTGGAAGGGTTTGATGAGGCATGGAATTATGTGGAGGAAGAAAGGGTGGCTACGTATACCAATATTCCGCAGGGGACTTATTTGTTTCGGGTGATTTCTTCTAATAGCGATGGTATGTGGGACGAAACCGGCAAGACCATCACCATTAAAATATTGCCAGCCTGGTATGAGAGGCCGTGGGTGTTGGGCGGCGCGCTGATCGTGGCAGTGGCACTGGTATTTTTCATTATCAAAATCCGCCTTTACCGGCTAAACAGGGAGCAGGAAAAGCTAGAGGAACTCGTAGTGGAGCGTACCGGACAGATAAACCGCCAGAATGAGGAGCTTAGCAAAAAAAACCAGGCGTTGGAAATACAAAATACCCAGATCAAGGCGAGCAACCTGAGAATAGAAGTGCAAAACAAAGAATTGGAACAAAAAAACGAAGAAATCATCCGGCAGCAAAGTCAGATAAATGAGAAGTCGAGACAGTTGGCTTCGGCACATGACCAGGTACAGGCGGCTAACCGCGAACTAAAGAGGCTCAACAACGATCTTGAACATTTGGTAGACCTCCGCACGGCAGAGCTACAGACTGCCATTGAAAAGCTGATAAAGACGGATGAAGGCCTGCGAACATTTCTGTACAGGTCGAGCCACGACCTTCGCGGGCCAATCACTACGCTGCTGGGTTTGGCCCAGTTGGCCGAAAAGGAAAACCAGCAGGCAGATATCGGGCTCTACATCAAAAAGATCAAAAGCTCGGGCCACCAAATGCTGCGTTTCCTGAAAAAGCTAAATGAAACAAACGTGGTATTTCGAACGGAGAGAAACCTGGAGCGAATAAACTGGAACCAGATTTTGAGCGACGTGAAGGCCGAAATAGATCATTTGTATTCGGAAAAAAGGGCCGAGCTTATCATCGACAACAAAGTACAGCACGATCTGCTTTCGGATAACTCACTCCTGCGAACCATTATTCACAACCTGGTGGAGAATGCCATTATTTTCAACAGTGGCGCCGAAAGCCGCGTAAAACTTACCCTTTCGTATAAGAACCTGGAGTTGCAAATAAAAGTAACGGACAACGGGCATGGTATTGATGATAAAATAAAAACCAAAATCTTTGAAATGTTCTACCGCGGATCAGAGCAGTCAAAGGGCAATGGCCTGGGGCTGTTTTTGGCAAAGAGGGCCGTGGAAATGTTGGAGGGCGCTATTAACTTTAAATCGCTGCGTGGCGAGACTACCTTTTTGGTTACGCTGCCTGTAGTAGCTTCGCAAAAGAAAAAAAACTACTCCTTAGATCAGATTTTTTAGGTGGACCGAACGCCGTATTACCTCTGACAGCTCGCTGAGGATCATTGCCGTGGCACCCCAAACGACTTCCCCGGCCAGCTCGTAGTATGGCGCTTCTATCCGGAGCCCCGAAGAGAGTTCAATTTTTTTTTCTTGCAGGTTTTGCTCTTGCATCAAGTCAGACAGACGCGCTTCGAGTACTCGCCGCACTTCTATGGGCTCGGGTGTGAACTCAGGATTTCTTTCGGTGTAGGCGATAACGGGCTGTACGCTGAAGTTGCTCACAGAGATGAATATTTTTGAAAGTAGGCCCAGCACTTCTATTTCGTTCACAGGATAGCCAATTTCTTCTTCGGTTTCGCGCAGCGCCGTTTGGATGAACGTTTCATCTTGTTCTACTTTTCCACCAGGCAGACTTATTTGTCCGCTGTGTGCACCGTTATAGATGCTTCTTTCAATAAGTGGAAAGCAGATATCTCCACGGTTGTCTTCGTAAAAGAGAATAAGCACACCTCCTCTTTTGGCATTCTCGCCTGGTGTCAGAAATTCCTCCGAACGCCTCCTAACATAAGGCACTGCCCTCAAGTGAGCTTCTTTTCCCGGTAGTGGATTTTCTAATTCTTTTCTCAATTCTTCTACA
>CAYUJK010000492.1:0-2941 GCA_964444895.1 uncultured Roseivirgaceae bacterium | reverse complement strand
TCGGCGGCTGTACCATCAACCTCGTGCAAAAATCTCAGCAGCAAGCCTTCATTGATCTGATGTCCGAATCGTATAAAAAGGATATAGGCATCGACATGGAAGCGTATGTAGTAAGCATTGAAGATGGATCCAATGGTATAAGCCTGCCTGCCGAAGGCGGGCTTTAATGTGAAAGCTTGCCTGCGGCGGGTAGGGTGAAAAGCACTCCCCTTTGAGCTTTCGCCTTTTAACTTTCAACTCATTTCAGTTATGCAATCATTTGATATTAACGAACACCCTCACCGAAGATTTAACCCACTCACGAATACGTGGGTTTTGGTATCACCGCATAGATCAAAGCGTCCCTGGCAGGGGCAGGTGGAAAAAATCCACGAAGCACAAAGACCCCACTATGACCCCACGTGCTACCTCTGTCCCGGAAACACGAGGGCTAATGGTGAAAAAAATCCCGACTACAAAAGTGTATTTGCTTTCACGAACGATTTTTCAGCTCTGCTGCGCGACACGCCTCCCGAACTCGACCAGGAAGACGAACTGTTCAGGTATTCCAGTCAGCGCGGAATATGCCGCGTGATATGTTTCTCCCCCCGCCACGATCTCACCATTCCTGAAATGGACATAACGGCTATTCGCGCCGTGGTGGATCTTTGGGCCAATGAATATGAAACCCTGGGCAGCCACGAGTTCATCAACTACGTGCAGATATTTGAAAACAAGGGCTCGGTGATGGGATGCAGCAATCCGCACCCGCACGGGCAAATATGGTCGCAAAGCGAAATACCGCTGGAGCCAGCCCGAAAAACCGAGACCCAGGCTGCCTACTACGCCAAACATGGGCGGAGCTTGCTCGGTGATTACCTGGAAAAAGAGCTAAAGAAAGGCGAGAGGATAGTAATTCAGAATGACCACTTCGTAGCACTGGTGCCATTCTGGGCAACATGGCCCTTCGAAACGGTGATCATCAGCAGACGTCACTTTTCAAAAATAACCGATATGGACGATGCGGAAAAGACTGCCTTAGCCGATATGTACAAAAGACTTACTATTCGCTACGACAACTTGTTTGAAGTATCGTTCCCCTACTCTGCCGGTATTCACCAGGCGCCTACAGACGGTAAGGATCACACATCCTGGCACTTTCATTTCTGCTTCTACCCTCCCCTGCTTCGGTCGGCTACGGTAAAGAAATTTATGGTGGGCTATGAGATGCTCGGCGAACCCCAGCGCGACATCACACCGGAAAGCGCCGCAGCGAGGCTGAGAGAGCTGTCGGAAAAGCACTACAAGAGCTGAGTACCAGGAGATAAGGAGCAAGGGTAGCGGCAAGAGGCAGCGGCAGTCAAGGTCAGACGAAGCAAAGCGGAATCAAACCGGTTTGGGAAAAAGGATGGAACGAAGCGGCAGGAGGCAGTTAGGAGAAACGGTCAAGACGATAGTCAGACCGTTACTCCGGGTAAATAGCTAGGAGTAAAGGGCTGAGGGCGGACAGCAAAGGGCCGGGAGGAGCAAGGACCAAGGAACAAGGGGCAAGAAACCCTAACGTAGGAGGGGTAATCAGTATTCAGTAATCGGTGTGTCAGTGTGTGGTGCACGAGGGGATAATTTGCAGCAGCCGGCTCAATAGCGAGTAACGGAGGGCTGGATTCCTCAGGGACTCGAATGTCATTCAACAAACAATAATCAACAATCTGGGATTCCGCCTTCTAACCGCTCACCGAACCCAATAACGATTAAAGATTAACCATTAACGAATAACGACGAACCAAACACCGAATCGCTCACTCCTTCTTCTTAAACAAATTCCCGATCTTTTTAAAGACTCCCTGGTTTTCCTTGTCTTTTTTGCGTTCGGCGCGGCGTTTTTTGTTTTTGCCAAAAAGAAAGTCAAAAAACTTCTGCTCTTCTTTGAAGGGGTCGCAATCGAGCTGTGCCCGGAGGTCTTCAGGCAGCGATTTAAACCGCTTGCGAGTGACGCCGTTGTATGCTGCATCCTGGTTTAGCCGGGTGAAAAATCCCGCAAAAATGGGTAGCGCGGTGTTAGCGCCCTGTCCCAAAGCCGTGGTTCTGAAGTGTACTCCCGGATTATCTGCTCCTACCCATACACCCACTACCAGGCCGGGCAGGTAGCCCATGAACCATCCATCGGCGTTGTGTTGGGTAGTGCCCGTTTTTCCTGCAAAGTCATTTGCCAGGCCATACTGCGTGCGGAGTCGTGCTGCTGTACCTCCATTAACTACGCCACGCATCATCTCCGTCATGATCAGGGTCGTTTCGCGGCTGTACACCTGGCGGGATGGTTCCGGCGCAGCCTCCCAAAGTACATTCCCTTCCTTGTCTTCAATTTTTAAAAGAAATACGGGCTTTACAACCCTGCCTTGATTGGCAAAGACCGAATAGGCCCCGGCCATTTCAAATAAAGAAATGGAGGGGGTACCCAGAGCTATCGAAGGATACGGTGGGATGTCGCTGCTGATGCCCATGTCTTCGCAATTTTTTATCACCCTCTCCACCCCCACATCTTCGAGGATTTTCACCGACACGGTATTGACCGAATTTCTCAGCGCCCCTTCCATCGAGTATTGACCCTCATAGTTGTCGTCGGCATTAGTGGGTTGCCATTCCTGGTCTTTCTCTTCAAATGAGGCTTGTGAAGCATCGTAGTAATGACAGGGGGAGATGCCATTTTCAAGCGCTGAAGCATACACAAAAGGCTTAAAAGTAGAGCCTACCTGTCGCTTGGTATTGACATTCACGTGGTCATATTTGAAAAAATGATGGTCAACCCCTCCAACCCATACTTTTACATGCCCGCTTGCCGGGTCTAAACCAATCAAACCAGCTTGCAGCACCATCAGGTAGTGTTTTACGGAGTCTACCGTGGAAAACTCCACTTCCCTGGGGCCTTCCCAGGTAAAAACTTCCATTTTCCGCTTTTCATTCA
>CAYUJK010000491.1:0-2941 GCA_964444895.1 uncultured Roseivirgaceae bacterium | reverse complement strand
CCTATCGGGATAATCACGGCATAGGTTTTGTCATCTGGAACCACTTTCTTCTTGAAGCATTTGTTGTTTTCCAGCAGCATGTCATAGTCAACTTCAAATTCGTCGGCGATGTCTTTTATTTTCTGGCGGGATTTCGGTGTGTAGACAAACAGAAAAAAGGGCAGGTTGTCGTTTTGGGCCAGTTCGCCTTCAAAAGCAATTTTGTGGGCGAGAAACTTTTTGACATACCAGTGGGTTTGGCCGGTGATTTCCATTCTCTTTTTGCCAAAATCCCTTTCTTTCACATATTTCTGCGCCCCACCGCGTCCGGTGTTGTAGGCCAGCAGTGCATACACCCAGTTGTCGAAGTAAAAGTTGTTTTTCTTAAGATACCGTGCAGCTGCCCGTGTGGAAGCCACCAAGTTCAGTCGTTCGTCTACTTCGGCGTCTACCCTCAGGTTCATTTCAAGTGCTGTTTCTTTTTTAAATTGCCAGTAGCCCACCGCGTTGGAGCTCGATACGGCATCCGATACCAGGGCGCTCTCCTGGATTACCAGGTACTTGAAGTCGTCGGGGAGGTTTTCTTCGCGAAGCACTTTTTCGATAATGGGAAAGTGCAGGTCTACTTTTTCAAGCTTGGCCCTGAAATATTTGTCGTACCGCCGCAGGTTATCAACATCCGTTTGGATGTCTCGTCGGGCGGCGTCGTTGAGGTGGAGCTTCATTCCCGCGAAGTCAATTACGGAAGGCACCTGGGGCCCCTGGCCAAAAGCCTGTAGGGATATGAAAATCAGGAATAATAAAAGGGTGTGCTTCATTTGAATTTAGTTTTTTTTTCTCACAGGCGGTCCGGCCCCCCCATCTTTTTTGACGTTACCGTTTTCGCATTACAGATATTCCGTCTCGCATTGGTACGATTACATTTTCGACACGGCTATCGTCTTGAACTTTCTGGTTAAAGTCGATCAAAGCTTGTGTGTCTTTGTCAATTTTTTTTGCTCCTTTTCCAAGTATTTTGCCACTCCAGAGTACATTGTCGGCCAAAATAAAAGATCCTGGTTTTAGTTTGTCAATTACAAGGTCAAAATAATGTCCATAGTTGGCTTTGTCCGCGTCAATGAATACCAGGTCAAAATCAATAGCTGATAACGCCGGGATTATCTCAAGCGCATTTCCGATATGCGGTATTATTTTTTCACCCATCCCCGCTTCGGCGAAATAGGCTTTGTTTTTTTCGAGTAGCTCGGCGTTTACATCAATGGTATGCAGCTCTCCCTCAGGCTGCAGACCCTCTGCCAGGCATATGGCCGAGTATCCTGTGTAGGTGCCTATCTCCAGTATGTACTGCGGCCTGATCATTTTTGACATCATGGCCAAAAAGCGGCCCTGAACGTGACCCGAAAGCATACGCGGCATCAACTCGTACAGGTGTGTTTCCCGGTTTACCCGGCTAAGCAGGTCGCTCTCGGGGCTGGTGTGCTGTTCTATGTATTTTTCTATCTCCTCGTTTACAATCTCCATCTTAAGACTTTAATTTTCTGCCGGTTTATAGTACAGGAAACTCAGTTCCTCCAGGCTTAGCATTTCGTGGGCAACATCGGCCATTTCTTCCCGGCTTATGTTTCTGATATTTTGCAAGGCTTCGTCAAAAGTGTCTATTTTTCCTAAATCGAGCAGACTTTTTCCCAGCGCTAACATGATAGCGGTATTGTTTTCTTCTGACAGCGCCACCTGTCCCACCAACTGCTCTTTGGCTTTGTGAAGCTGCAATGTGGTGAGGGGTTTGTTTCTGGCTTTTTCCAACTGCTTTAGCACCAGACTCACGCACCGTGGCAAATGCCGGGTATCGGTAGCAAAGAAAATGGAAAACAAGCCGGTATCGGTAAAAGCGCTGTAGTTGGCGTCTATAGAATAGACAAAGCCGTATTTCTCCCTGATTTCGAGATTCAGCCTCGAATTCATTCCGGGTCCCCCAAGGATATTGGCCAGCAGCAGAAAAGGCAGTCGCTGCGTGCTGCTTAGGGGATACGCCGTTCGCCCAATACCACAGTGCGCCTGAAGGATATTTTTTTTGGTGATTTTCGTTTTGGCTACGTAATCCGAAAATGGTGACCGGCCTTGCTGGCCGCTCAGCGAGGGGATATCGCGAAAATACCGCTCACATATTCGGATCACCTTTTTTAATGGGAGGCTGCTTACTACCGAGAAGACAATTTTTTCGGTGTTCAACTTTTGTTTTAGGAAGCGTTGAAAGTCCGTTTTTCCAAAAGAATTGATGCTTTCCTTAGTTCCCAGGATGTTATTGCCCAACGTATGTCCGGTGAATACGAGGCTGTCCAGATCGTCCTGGATAGCGTCTTCGGGATTATCGGAGTACATGGCCATTTCCTCCAAAATCACGTTTTTTTCTCTTTCTATGTGTTTCTCCGGAAATACGGAATCGAAGGTAATGTCGGTGAGCAGGTCTACGGCTTTGTCTAAATACTGGTCTAACACAGAAGCGTAAAAACAGATCTTTTCTTTGGTGGTATAGGCGTTAAGCTCGCCGCCGATCGAGTCTATTTTGTTAAGGATGTGGAACGACTTCCGCTTTCTTGTTCCCTTGAATACCATGTGTTCCCAAAAATGCGCCAGACCCAGTTGGTTTACGCTTTCGTCGCGCGAACCTACATCTACTACAAAGCCGCAATGCGCAATTTTGGTGTGCCCTACGTGCTTATATACCAGCCGGATGCCGTTTGGGAAAGTGTAAATCTCGTGATCTTTCATTGTTTCTATTAACGATTCAAAATTACGTCTATTTGAACATTAATGAAAGCGGAGTTTTTTTGGGTAGAGAAATGGAGGAAAACGGGAGGAATGGCCCCGAATACTCGGGCGGGTGGAACAGTGGAATGATGGAATAGTGGCCCCGTCCCGAAAATTTTCAGCGATTTTTCTGGGGCAATTTATCTTATATTTT
>CAYUJK010000490.1:0-2943 GCA_964444895.1 uncultured Roseivirgaceae bacterium | reverse complement strand
GCATCACCCACACTAAAGTCATACTCATCGGGTATACACTGCCCGATTTCTTCGTTGCACACCTGAAAAGCGATGTTCCCGGCGATGACGAGGGGCTTTTTCAGTACTTTGATCTTTTGGCGGAAAAGCCCTTTTTTGTCAAAGTATTCAACATCGCCCTCAAATATCTTGTCGAATTTATTTTTAGGGTCTACGGGCGTAGGCTCTCCTACTAGTTCATAGCTATCGTTTTCTTCAAAAGTAAACTCCGTTGGGAGCGGACCCGGCACAATGTCAATATTTGTGGAATAGAGGTACCACCCTTCCTCTATAGTTGCCTGGAAAAGCATGAAGATTTCTTCGCCTTCGGAGTAGCCGTCGTTTTCAGGCCTTACCTCCCAGCTTACCGGATGGACAATTTTGCTGTCAGCCGCCTCGCTGCCCATGTCAATCACCGGCTTTGCAAGCTCGGTTTCCTCCCGCGAATCATCAGCTTGTAGCTCTTCGGCCGAACCTGTTTCTTTTGAGGTAGTCCCTTCGCTGCCTGCCAATACCTTTATGTTGTCGAAAACAAAATCATCTTCAAAGGGGATACACTTGCCGTCAATGTCGCTGCACACCTGGTAGGAATACATGCCTTTGATCACCGGGTTTTGAGCAGTAATTTTTACCCTTTGCCTGAACTCACCTTTTCCTTTGAAATAGGTGTAGTCGCCCTCGAAGATATCGTCGTATTTCTTTTGCGGGTTGATGGGCTTCACCTCGCCCACAAGTTGGTATGCGCTGTTTTCTTCAAATTCAAACGTGGTAACCATAGGCCCGAGGTCGGGGTCGAAATCGGAGGAGTACAGGTACCAGTCTTTATCTATTTTTGCCTGAAAGACGAGATCTATTTCTTCGCCTACACGCACTTCTGACTTGGAGGTCTTGAGTTCCCAACTGATCGGTTTTTGAATCTGCCCAAATACTACTGAAGGAATCAATAAAAGTAGCGATACCAATACGTGCTTTGCCATGAGAAAAGTTTTAAGTCCCCAAATTATAATAATGTATCGACAATACTAAACGTATATTGTGGCATGTCTTACGCGAAAATTATTTAAGCGGACAATTCCTTGAAATATTTATGAAAGAACACGGACGTTTCAATGCCTTTCAGAAAATTGGCGATGCCGAAACTTTCGTTGGGTGAGTGAATAGCGTCAGAGTCTAACCCAAATCCCATCAAAATCGAATTGATCCCCAATTCTCTTTCGAAGAGTGCCACTATAGGTATACTCCCGCCGTCTCGCGTGGGTATGGGCTTTTTGCCCCAGCACGTTTCGAAGGCTTTTTCCGCAGCTTTGAATGCGGTGGAGTTAATGGGCGTTACGGCGGGCTCACCTCCATGAAAGGGCGTCACCTTTACTTTCACTGATTTGGGAGCGATTTTAAGGAAGTGGTTGGTAAACAATTTGGCGATTTCGTCGCTGCTTTGGTTGGGCACCAACCGCATAGATATTTTCGCATAGGCTTTCGATGGCAGTACCGTTTTGGCGCCTTCGCCGGTATAGCCGCCCCAGATGCCGTTTACATCCAGTGTAGGCCGGATGCCTGTTCTTTCCAGCGTAGTATAGCCCTTTTCGCCCTCCAGTTGGTCTACGCCGAGTTCTTTTCGGTATTCTTCTTCATCAAACGGCGCTTGGGCAATCGCTGCCCGCTCTTCAGATGTGAGGTCGATTACCTTGTCGTAAAAGCCCGGAATAGTAATGCGGTTATTTTCGTCCTTTAGCGAAGCGATCATCTTGCACAAGGTATTGATTGGGTTGGCCACGGCGCCGCCGAAAGTGCCGGAGTGGAGGTCCCGGTTGGGGCCGGTGACTTCTACCTGCAGGTAGCTGAGGCCTTTGAGGCCTGTGGTGATGGATGGGTGCTGCAGCGATATCATACTCGTGTCCGAAATGAGCACCACATCGGCAGTCAGTTTTTCGCTATTGTCTTTAACAAATTTTTCAAGGTGGTCAGAGCCAATCTCTTCTTCGCCCTCTATCATGAACTTGATATTGCATGGTGCGCTTCCGAGTTGGTTCAGGATTTCCAGGGCTTTTATATGAATGTAAAACTGGCCTTTATCATCCGCCGAGCCACGGGCATATATTTTGTCGTTTTTAATTACCGGTTCAAAGGGCGGCGATTCCCATAGCTCCAGGGGGTCTGCAGGCTGCACGTCGTAGTGACCATAAATCAGGATGGTGGGGAGGGTCTTGCCGGCTATCTTCTCTGCATACACGATGGGGTACCCCTCTGTAGGGCATATTTCCGAATGATCAACTCCTGCCTCGTCTAATTTTTGCTTAACGAAGGCTGCAGCCTTGAAAACCTCCTCCTTGTATTTACTATCGGCGCTTATGGAGGGGATTTTTAGCAGTTCCTTTAGCTCATCCAGATACCGTCCCTTGTTTTCGTTGATGATTGACCTGATTTGTTCCAATTCCATGGGTGTGATTATTTGTTAATAGTCATTAAGCATGTAAAGCGGGGCTAAAATAATACAATATTTTTACAAAAACCTGTTGACAATTTGAGTCTCCTAATTATCTTTGCACTCCCATTCGCAAGCGTGGGGATATAAGGCAAAAGGCCGTTGAAAAACGTACTGAAAACATTAAATAAGCGAAAGTAGCTCAGTTGGTAGAGCACGACCTTGCCAAGGTCGGGGTCGCGGGTTCGAATCCCGTCTTTCGCTCTTTTTTATTGAGTGATTGGCAGAATTGGTGATTGAGTGATTTTTGACCTCCCGTACAAACTAAGCGTAGTATCTTCGAATTGCTCAGCATTGCATTTTGCTGGCACCTGTGTCGCCGACACAGCAAAGGATGTCCCCAAGAACTTAATTAACCATTTACCTTAATATCTTAATAACAAAATTTTCCGCCCGGGTGGTGGAACTGGTAGACACGCAGGACTTAAAATCCTGTGGCCGTT
>CAYUJK010000489.1:0-2944 GCA_964444895.1 uncultured Roseivirgaceae bacterium | reverse complement strand
CGCAAAGCGTGCTATCCATTCGGCAAGGTAAAATAGAAGGTGCTTCCCTGCCCTGTTTCACTCTCCAACCATATTTTGCCATCGTTTTTCTCGACAAAGTCCTTGCATAGCAACAGACCGAGGCCAGTACCTTTTTCCTTCTTCGTTCCGAATGAGGTATAGCCCTCCATGCCAAACAATTTCTCCTGTACTTCCTGCGAAATTCCTACCCCACTATCTACCACCTCCACGGTAGTATGCTTGCTGCTCTTGTAGGCCATGATCGTCACCGTGTCCTCCGCATTGCAAAATTTGACAGCATTGGCCAGCAGGTTTCGCACGATCAACTGCACCATATTCCTGTCAGCAAATACCCGGGTATCAGGTGTTACCTGATCTACCAATTGAATAAGCTTTTCCCTGGCGCGCTTGTCGATAAGCTCTACCTGCTCCTGTACCACTTCTTTCAGGTCAAATGACTCCCGGTTTACAATCTCTCCGTGCAACTGGCTTTTTGACCAGTGAAGCAGGTTCTCAAGCAAACCTGTGATATTGTCCGTATACTTTATGGCATGTGGCAGCAGGGCTTTCACTTCCTCGGCAGAAATGTGCCCTTTTTCTGACATTCTCAAAATATCAAGCAAGCTCTTGAACGGTCCTCTCAGGTCATGCGAAATGATGGTAAAAAGCTTGTCCTTCAGCCGGTTTAAAGCCTGCAATTCATCCGACTGATCCTTCAGCTTTTCCTCTGCCAGCTTCTTTTCGGTAATCTCGCGAAATAGCAGGATAATGCCGCTATACACCGTGTCTTTTTCAAAAAGGGGGGTGAGATTTACTTCAAAATACCTCGGCGGCTCACCTGAGCGTATCTCTATCTTGTCCTGCATCCGCTCGTTGACCATGAAGTGCAGCACATCCTGCCCCGGGAAAAAATCACCATAGTGAACACCAATCAGCTCCCTGCTATCGCCCTTAAAATACTTTTTCATCTCGCTGTTCACATCTACTATCCTGTTCTGGTTATCCAGCACCATCATACCATCGCTCATCACTTCCAGCACCTTCTCGCGCGCCACAGGCACTACGTCGAACAGCTTGAAGCGAAGTATACCAAAGCTGATGCTCAAAACAGTAATGATAAAAGCGTAGGGAGTGAGGTCGATGTGATCGAGCGGACGGTAATCCAGCAGGTAAATGAGGTTTACCAACCAGGGAAAAACGGCGCCGATCACGATCATCCTGTTTTGCCGGCGATAAATAATGTCGGCTTTGCGGAACTTATTCACCAGCAGGTAAATGCCCCAGGCCAGCATGGTGTAGAAGTAAAAAGTAAAAAACTTGTACCACATTCCCGGCACAATCACCAGCAGTGGAAAAGGCCCCGAAGTACTTACGTCCACGTGGGCATAGTGAAGATGGTGATAGGTGTTTGTCCACACCATCAGCATGGTCAGAAAAGGGATAAGAAAGATGAGGGTGATGTTAAAAACAGTAAGCCATCCCTCTCTTCCGATAAATTTTATTACAAAAACAATCCACAAAGCCGGCAGCAGCGAGATACCAATGTATTCCAGGTTGATCCAAAATAACATCTGTTTCAGCGTAGGGCTGGCCAGCTCCAGTCCGTACGTGATGGCCCACAAAACGATAGCCAGCATTACAAAGCCAAAGGACCTCACTACGCTACCTTTGGTTTTGAAAATCAGGTAGGAAGTAATGGAAATAACCAATCCAGACCCTAATAAGATGATAGAAAATATATTGAATTCGAAATGCATCAATCGACTAAAAATAGTATTCGGTAGTGAACCAGGAAATCAACCGGCTTACATCTAATATGTGCTAAATCTATGAACAATTAACTCGAATTCCGTGGCATTTTCCTTCTTGTTTGGAAGAAATACTACCTGAACGATATTCCGCAAAGAAAAACATATAGAACGGGCTCATTAGCTTTTATTGATACTTTACAATAATTTCAGGGCACGTTAGTTTTGTTACTTACAATACAACAAGATGTTTAAACACCTGATTTGCTTTTCTGTTTTTCTGATTACCGGTTCTTTTTGCTTTTCGCAGGAATATCAACTATACGTAAACCGCGCATGGGCTTTTCAAAATACCAATGAATTCTACATCCCGCTAAAGCTCGCAGACAGTTTGGAAAAAGGCAATACCGCAGCATACCTGAAAAGCCGGTTGGACTCCGCCGTGGTGAGCAACACCTACGTGAATCGCCGCCTGTTGCCGCTCGATACAGCAGCCAAATATTTTGATCTGGACCTATTACAAAATGTGTCGATCTACACCGAAGATCACCAGCTCGTTACGCACGCTACGCTTAAGCAGGTAGAATACTACGAAGACATGATAGAGGGCATGTTCATTGCTGTATTTGAGGCTGCCTCACCCACGACAGGCGTGATAGACAACGTGGAATTTTACGCCACTGCCGGAAATTTTTCCCCCTACGGGATCGATGTAAAAACAGAAGTTGTATCCAAGAAAAAAATGGACGAGAACATCAGAAAACATGTTTTTTTCAACGAAGACAACCTAATGGTGATCAGACACTTATCTATCAAACACCTCTCAAAAGATATCCTTTCCATCCTTTCTGTTCAAGACCCCGAAACGTTGGAGACTGCTTCGTACCTCTTCAGCCAATCAGGTACACACCTCGCCGAGCTCTACAAAACACCTGATGACTATGTGTTATGGGATATCTTGCCCATTCCGGTTTCCGTCAATAGAATGCCTGTGCTCCTGGTTGAGATCGTAACTCCGGCCACAGAAAGCACAAGCTATCAACTGGCTGCTTTTAATGGCACGCGCTACGAATTAATCGAAGAAATGCTGTGGAGCTTCCGCTAAACCGCTTAGGATACAAAAATCAATTACATACTACCACTCGCTTCGGAAACATTTTTTATTTACCAATTACGGTAAAATGGCATTCCAGCAT
>CAYUJK010000488.1:0-2965 GCA_964444895.1 uncultured Roseivirgaceae bacterium | reverse complement strand
GTTAAGTTATTGACTATTAGATTATTAAATCTGTATTATGTGCAAATAGTTGGTCTATATTCATCGATCAGTTAATATCAGAATGGCTGAAATCCCCGATATAACATCGCTTGGTTTCAATAAGTCAGCCATCTATTGTCGTTTGGCTTCAGCCAACTGACAGTGAGCAACATTTATCTTACTATAAATCAGGCTATCGAAGTATCAGGCAAACTTTGAACAGATGAAGAAAAAACTATTTTCCACCTCGCAAGATACCGGCACTGCTATTATCCGGCTGATGGTAGGTGCTGTATTTCTATCAGAAGGCATTCAGAAATTTCTGTTTCCCACAATCAGGGGCGGCGGGCGTTTTGAAAAAATCGGTCTGCCGGCGCCGGAATTTTTTGGCACTTTTGTGGGTGCGTTCGAGGTAGTGTGCGGCGCTCTTATTCTGATTGGGTTCCTGACCCGTCTGGCGGCCATACCTACCTTGATCATCATGCTTGTGGCCATCGCCACCACCAAGTCTCAGGTGCTTGCCGACGAAGGCTTTTGGGCCATGATGCACGGCAGCAGAACGGACTGGGCTATGCTTTTGGGAAGTATATTCCTGGTTATGAAAGGAGGCGGGAAATACTCCCTGGGCGCAAAGATTTGGACAGCGTGACAACCGTAAACAGGTAGTCGAAGACGAAAAATTCCGGAAAGTCTTTAAAGTAAAAAATGAAGGCGCATCAAAAAGAATATACCTGCTTTGGCGTCACGCAATAGTCGAGCGGAACATCCCATTTGTCAATGCCTTCTATCATATCTACCGGGTCAAAAAGAGACACGCCTACCTTGATCACCTGGCGGCTCAAACCGCCCACAAATTTGTCATAAAACCCTTTGCCGTATCCCACCCGATAACCCTGCAGATCAAAAGCCAGCAAGGGAAGCACAACCACTTCGATATGGCTCTCCTCGGCCATTCTTGCATTTTCGGGCTCAGGAATTCCCATTTTGTTTTCCCGGAGCAGCGTGTCTTCATTCAAAAAGTAGTGGCTAAGCGTACCCCGTTGGAAATCAGAAACGGGCACGATCACTTTTTTTCCGTGTTGCCACAGCAGCCGGACAATGGGCCAGGTATTCACTTCATTCTGCCTTAAAATGGGTAGAAAAACATGAAAATATTTTTTGGAAGAAAGGCCTTCTACCTGGAAAAACTTCTTGAAAACAGCCATGCTTAGCGCATCCCGGTCTTCGGCCGAAAGTACTCCTCTTTGTTGTTTAAAAAACTCCCTGAGTTCGGCCTTATTCATTGTATATCAGCAGGTGAAACCTAAAATCCAAGGGGTCAAAGGCGCCTTTCAAATCGTCGATAAACGCAGGCTTATTGATGTAAAAATTGAGGAAATTGTCGTGTCGCTCCTGCAAGCTGCCTTCGGGAAACAATTTATTTTTGATGTTTTCGAGCTGGTTGATCTCCGTTTCCATTTTCTTCTCCTCTGCCTTTCGTATTCGCTTGGCAATATTTTCGAACACCTTTCGCGTCTTCGCGGCCTCAGCAGCGATAAACCCTTCTAAAGAGGGGTCTACCCTTACCGCTTTCGCCGAAATGCTCTCGAAATGGGCGAGCGCCTTCTCTGTTTCCTTGTCAATCGAAATCCCATTCTCCGAATGAGACGCCAGAAAATGAGCCTTCAGATCATGGAAATCTTTAAATAGATCCACATACTTCACACCCACTTTTTCCACTTTCTGAGCCACATTTTTTGGAACCACCAAACCGAAATTTCGCGGCAGAAGAATAGGAAAAGACGTCTTGTATTCATCAAAGACGTTTTTGAGTTGCAGCCAATAGGCAATTTCTGCCGGCCCACCGATATAAGCCAGGTTGGGCAGGATCATTTCCTGGTACAGCGGCCTCAGCACTACATTCGGGCTAAACTTTTCGGGATGCTGTGCCAGCAGCTCCTGAATCTCCTGCGGTGTGAATCGCAGGTCGGTGTTTTTTACTTTGTACCAATCGCCGTCCTTCACGATACGCTCGCGCACTCCCTCGTCAAGGTAAAAGAAATTGATAGTTCTTGGATAGAGCTGCGACTGGTAGCCAAGCTTCGCCAGCTTTTCGGTTGCCTTTCCGGCAAGGTCGTTTGCATGGTGATTGAGCAAGTCGTCTTTGATCACTGGTGCAAATACCCCCTTTAAATCATGATCGTCCGCATCGATCGCCACCAGGCCGTATTTGCCAAACAGCTCGTTGACGAAGAAACGCGTAGCAGCGCTCAGCGAGTCGTGCTCCCGGTAGGCTCGTTCGAAGAGCGCTACTTTTTCGGGAAGATCGTCGAGTACCTTGTCCAGGCCGCTGGTAGCCATCCTTCCTACAGCTCCTTTTTGGTCCGTATTCCAGGAAAACGTCTTTCCAAACAAGTGGAAAGAGCTGATCTCGTCGAAATCATGATCTTCGCTTGCCATCCAGTACACGGGCACGAAATGATATTCGGGAAACTGACCTTTCAGCTTCTCACAGAGGTTGATTGCCGTGATGATCTTGTAAATAAAGTAGAGTGGCCCGCTGAAAATATTGAGTTGGTGACCGGTGGTAATCGTAAATGTCTTTTCATTTGAAAGACTATCTATATTTTCCTGCACCTGCGTAGCTGTTTCAAGCGCAGCATATTGTGCTTTCAGGCTGTTTACCAGTGTTTTTCGTGTATTGAGGTCAAATTTTCGGCTTTCTATCTGCTTTTTAAAACCCTCCGCATCCGGGAAATGGCCATAAAACTCCCCGATGCTTTTCTTACCGCTGATATAATCCAGAAACAGGCCTTTGAAGGCATTGGCATCCTGAAGAGCTACTTTTTGTATTTCCATAAATGATCTCTGAAAAAACTGCAAAATACTATAAAGAACGGGGATGAAGCCGATAGGATAAATTATTTTACAGAAATGCCCATGAGCGCTTGTCAGCGGCGCCAGTGGATGAGTTATTGGTTGTTCG
>CAYUJK010000487.1:0-2966 GCA_964444895.1 uncultured Roseivirgaceae bacterium | reverse complement strand
TAAAGCAGAAAGGATTTTATGAGATTCAACAGTGATAAAAGCCAGATCAAACAACTTTTGAAAACAGCGGATATCATCAATACCATTGGCGGAGGGATAAGTCAGTCTTCGATCAGGGCCTTGAAAATGGATGATCACTACCTGATCACTGCAAAAGTTCCCGGAGTGGAAGCCGACGCCCTTGCGGTGGATGTGGTGAATCACAACCTGCTGATTCAACACAGTATGAAATTTGAAAGCGAAACAAATCCTGTTTCTTTTCCGAGAGTAATTGCTTCCTTTCCCATCTCTTTCGATGTGGATCACGATCATATTTCCGCCGTGTACGAAGAAGGATTGCTCAAGATTCAACTGCCATTCAATAGTCTCGTGGGAGGATATCACCGCACGGTAGAGATAAAAAGATAGCACACTTGGTCGCCCGGCGCATTGCGGCACTGCCTGCCGGGCGACTTTTGGTATTTTGCGATTCAGGTAATTTTAAAGTCGCTTTTTTTATTTTCTCTCTGTAGAAATAGTAATATTTTTAGGCTGTCATTATATCAACTCCTCACATGCAGCATCATACCAGGATCGTCCTTTTTTTCTTAGCCTCATTGTGCAGTTTTTCAGGAAATGCACAGAACGACCCTTCTGATAAGATCAACTTATACTACGAACATTCTGACAATAAGGAGTATGACAAGGCCGCCCGCGTGGCGGTAGAGATTGGCGATGTGTATTTCAAAGCCGCTCAGTATGAATTTGCAAAGAAATTTTACGAATACGGAGTCAACGAGAGCGAGCGAACCAACGACGAGTTGTTGAAAGCCCGCATTTACTACAAGGCGGGCCTGGCGGCCTTTCATTTCGGAGAGAATCAGAACAATGCCGACAGGAAAAACGACCAATACCGGCAGGCGAAAAAACAGCTTCAGAAGGCCGCAAAGTACTATTCCAGCTCCGATATGCGACAAACGGAGGAACATATCCTCACTTTTTACTACGGTGGAATATGCCACTACAAGCTCGACGAATACAAGCAGGCTGTCGAGCCGCTGGACAAGGCTTTGCGTTTTGCCCAGAAAGAAAAGATCAACGACATCGCCAGTGAGTCTTCACGGTTGCTGGCCAAGATATTCGGGGTGATGGATGATCCCTCCAAGGCAGACTATTATCAATCTATCTACCAAAGCTATCATACCTATAGTAGCGCCATCGACAGCCTGGAAAAAACCAAGCTTACCAATATCCAGCTAAACCAGACCATCGAAGAAAAGGAAACGGAACTCACCGAGCGAAACCTGGCGCTTGAAAACGCACGGATAAAAGCTGAACACGACGAGCTGCTGCTAAAGCAACAACGCGACCAACTCATGTATGTGGGTGGCGGCGCGGCGGTGATTTTTATCCTGCTGCTGTTTATTTTCAGGGCTTACCGTTTTACAAAAAGAGCCAAACGCGAACTGGAAGCCAAGAATACAGAGATCATGAGCCAGAAAGCACTCCTGGAGAAGCGGCATGGCCAGTTGAAGGAGGAGCGGGCGAAATCAGAACGGCTTCTATTGAACATATTGCCAAAGCCGATTGCCGCAGAACTGCGCGAAAAAGGCAAAACGACACCGCTCTACTACAAAAGAGTAACGGTGATGTTCACCGACTTCAAGGGATTTACTAACCTCGCCGAGAAGATGGGTGCTGATATTGTCCGAGAGCTTGATGTTTGCTTCCACGCATTTGACAACATTATCGAAAAGCACAAGCTGGAAAAAATAAAAACGATGGGTGATGGCTATATGTGTGCCGGAGGTGTGCCTAATGTGAACAATTCCAACCCAGTGGACGCTATTTTAGCGGCGATGGAAATGATGGACTTTATCAAGAAGAGAAGGGAAGAAAAGCTGCGCCAGGGCAAAGAATACTTTGAGTTGAGAGTGGGCATCCACACAGGGCCGGTCATTGCCGGCGTAGTGGGTAAGAAAAAATTTGCCTACGATATATGGGGCGATACAGTAAACGTAGCCAGCAGAATGGAATCGAGTGGGAAGGAAGGGAAGATCAACATCTCAGGATCCACTCATTCGCTGGTAAAAGACCATTTTTTCTTTACCCCTCGGGGTAAGATACAAGCCAAAAACAAAGGTGAGATAGATATGTTTTTTGTAGATGGCCGCGTGAAGCATGCTGCCGGGCACAAAGTTGGGTAACACACAGAAAGAACCCACTTCCCTGGATTTAAAAAAATTAGGCCGGAAGCAACTTTTACTTCCGGCCTTTATATTGTGACACGAATATCGTAGTACTTTCTACTCGTGGTTTACCCTCAGCCGGTGACCTTTATACTTCTTGTTTTTAAAACTTTTGATCACCCTGTCGGTAAACTTGTGATCTACTTCTACGAAAGAATGTCTTTCAAACAACTTCACCTTTTTGATCGTCTGTCGGTCTACACTGCTTTCGATAGATATGAAATCAGTCAGCGCATTTTTGTTAAAACCATCAATCGAACCCAGGTTTATGAAGAGTGTGGCGCCATTGCCAAAGGAATCATTGCTTCGCGAAGAACGATTTCGGTCTTTTTTACCCCTTCGTTCGTTTTCTTCGCCTAACTTCTGCTTCTCTATTTTCTTGCCAATGCGAATGCCCTTCAACTCGTTGAGCACCAGGCGCTCCAAAAGTTCTTCTTTAGACACATCTTCAAAAAGAGGTAGTACCTGTTTCAACAAGTTCTTATTGGAAGGCTGAGGCTGCGTAGCATCGCCCGTTTCGAGAAGAGACTGCGCCCAATTGGTAATCCGTGCTGCAAGAATGTCCTCTTCGTTCGGGATCTCCGTTTCGCTAAAGTTGATTTTCAACTTGCGTTCCAGCATCTTCATTTTCCCCACATTCTTTTTTTCTACCAATGCCAGCGAGATCCCCTTCTTACCGGCGCGAGCGGTACGTCCGCTGCGATGGGTGTAGTAGGAGAGGTCATCGGGCAGGGAGTG
>CAYUJK010000486.1:0-2968 GCA_964444895.1 uncultured Roseivirgaceae bacterium | reverse complement strand
ATTATGATGGATTACAATTCGAAGCACTACTTTCCACCAACCGACCAGCCGAGGGGTGTGAGCGTGCATCCGCACCGGGGCTTTGAAACGGTAACCATCGCGTACAAGGGTAAGGTAGCACACCACGACAGCAGCGGCGGCGGGGGTATAATCGGCGAGGGCGACGTGCAGTGGATGACTGCGGCATCGGGGATTTTGCACAAGGAGTACCACGAGGAGAATTTCAGTAAACAAGGTGGCGACTTCCAAATGGTGCAACTTTGGGTGAACCTGCCGGCGAAGGACAAGATGTCCACACCGAAATACCAGGCAATTGCGCACTCGCAAATAAAAAAGTACAATTTACCGGAAAACGGCGGCACCATAGAAATCATCGCAGGCGAATATCAAGGACAAAAAGGAAGTGCCAGCACTTTCTCTCCGGTTAATTTGATGAATGCCCGGCTGAAGAAAGGCGGAAAAGCGAGCTTTGGCTTTCCGGCGCACTACAATACGGCGCTGTTGGTGATTGAAGGCGGTGTGCGAGTCAATGACCAGGAAGATGTGCCCGCAGATCACTTTGTGCTATTTGCCAACGACGGCAGTTCATTTACGCTCGCGGCGAACGAAAACACTACCGTGCTGGTATTAAGCGGCGAGCCTCTAAATGAACCGATAGCGGCACATGGCCCCTTTGTGATGAACACCCAGCAGGAAATTATCCAGGCCATTGAAGACTTCAACAAAGGCAAATTTGGTTTTTTAGAAGAATAGATTAACTAGCAAAAAAAGTTTGCACCAATCCATTGACAACGAAATGAAAAAAATCATCGCCTTTGCAGGAAGCAATAGTTCGTCGTCGATCAACAGAAAATTGGTAGCCTATACGCTGGAGTATTTTGGCGAGTATGCTACCGATTTTCTTGATTTGAACGATTTTGAAATGCCCATCTACTCCATTGACATGGAAAAGCGCGACGGCGTTCCTGACGAAGCCCGTCGATTCAGGAAGTTAATGCAGGAGGCAGACGGCATTGTGTGCTCATTGGCCGAACACAACAGAAGCTATACCGTAGCCTTCAAGAACATTTTTGACTGGTGCAGCCGGGTAGATATGGACATCTTTGCCAACAAGCCCATGCTGCTGATGAGCACATCGCCGGGTGGATATGGCGGCGGCAATGTCATGAACGCCGCGAGATCTTTCTTTCCAAAATGTGGCGTTACCAACCTGGAAACTTTCTCGCTGCCTTCTTTTAAACAGAATTTTGCAGATGGCGCCATTACCGACGAGAAATTGAAAAAAGAGCACCAGGAAACAGTGAATGCCTTCAAAAGGCATTTGGCCTGAAGACCGGCTTCACGCTTTTTTTATCTTCCCGAAAATATACAGGTTCAGTGAGCGGGAGATCCTGAAAGTAAAAGGAATAAACAACATACAGGGAACGAAAACGGCAAGGAGAATTTTCCAGTGTTGGTCAGGATCGAAAAGCACGGTGTATCCTACGCCAAAAGCCACCATGATGCCTATGTTGATGGCATAGCTGAAATACATAGCCCCAAAGTAAAAGCCCGGCTCCTGCCGAAAGTCTTGTCCGCAAACCGGGCAATTGTGGTGCATCTTCAGCAACTTTGTGAGGCGGTAGGCGGGGTGCGCAAACATTTTACCACGCCGGCAAGAAGGACAGCGGGTTAAAAGGATGTCCCAAAGTGTTTTTACCATTTTATTCACGGTCTCATTTCGCTCGCAAAAGTAAGCATTGGGCGCGACAATTCGATATTAAATTCGACCAATGCCTGAAACTGTTTCGACGATCACCACATCCGTCAACAATATAGTCAAAATCAATACGTCCATTAACAACATTAATCTTATTAATGAAACTATTGCCGGCAGGGAGGGGTTAATATTAGTATAAATTAAAACGTAATTACCATGAACAACTTAATCGGAATAGATAAAAAGAAAGCCGAAGAATTATCAGAAAAACTAAACCACCTGCTTTCCAACTACCAAATTTATTATCAGAACCTCCGGGGATTTCATTGGAACATTACCGGCCAAAGTTTCTTCGAACTTCACGCCAAATTTGAAGAACTGTACACCCGGGCCAATGCGGCAGTAGACGAAATAGCGGAGCGAATCCTGACCCTGGGAAACACCCCTTTGCACACCTACGAAGACTACCTGGAAGGAGCAAAAATAAAGGTGGCCAAAAACGTGAAAGACGGCAGGGAAACGGTGAAAATTACCATTGACAACCTTAGCACACTCATAAGCCTTGAAAGGGAGATTTTCAGCCTGGCCAATGAAACCGACGACGAGGGTACGGCTACGCTGATGAGTGACTACATCAAAGAACAGGAAAAAACCGTGTGGATGCTAAATGCCTACGCGAAGTAAATGCATGTTTGATAACCTGAGTATCGCCCCCTTTCTACTTTGCAGAAAGGGGGCTTTTTATTTTTGGCGGAAGACGAGCGCTCGCATTCGCAGCCATCTTCATTTGCTTATTACCACAGGGAGGCTTTATTTTAAGCAATTGTTCAGTCAAACCCCAAATCCCATGCCGGTAAACGCTTATTCTCCATCCAGGTATTTCGCCACTGCACTTTTGGTCTTCGCCGTACTGCCGGCTTTCCACTTACGGGCGCTGGCTCAGGCAGACGGTAAAACCTACATCGACCTGCTTTTTATTGGCGACGTCATGCAGCACAGCCCCCAGATCAGGGGTGCGTACCACCCTGCCGAAGACAACTACAACTACGACCCCTGCTTTCAATACATAGCACCCGCCATTCGCCGTGCGGATATTGCCATTGCCAACCTGGAGGTGACCCTGGCAGGCAAGCCATTCACCGGCTACCCCACCTTCAGTTCGCCCGATGAGCTGGCGGCCGCGCTCAAAAACGCCGGTGTAGATGTGCTGGTAACGGCAAACAATCACTCACTCGATCGCCGAAAAAAAGGGTTGGAGCGCACCATCGA
>CAYUJK010000485.1:0-3008 GCA_964444895.1 uncultured Roseivirgaceae bacterium | reverse complement strand
TACAGCAGCGCGGAGGCCGGCAAGATCAGCGCCATGCTCAGGTACTCGTTGCTGAAGGTCTGACTGAAGAAGTCGTCCGGGATCAGTACGGCCATCAGCGCCGCCAGCAGCAGCCCGATAGTGAGCCATTTGGAAATGTCCTGGAGGAAGGTGACAAACGAGTAGCGCAGCATGCGAACAATGGAGTTGCCCTTTTCGGAAACACCGGCTGTATTTCCCGTGACTATGCGCTCGTAGGCTTTTCCATCCTTGTCCAGCGCATTGGTAAGCATACCGCCGAAAACACCCGAAACCAAGGCAATCACCGGGCGGATGATGGCCATCGGCAAGCCCAGCATGGAATACGTGGCCAGGATGGAGTCGACACCCGTTTGCGGTGTAGAGATCAGGAAGGAGTGTGTGGGGCCTTTGGCGGCGCCATTCCGGTAGAACGACATGCCCGTGGGCAGTACGCCACACGAGCACAGCGGAAGCGGAATGCCCAGCAGCGCGGCGTTAATTACCGATTTGAGGTTGGGCTTGCCCATAAAGCGATTTACTTTATGAGCGGGAAAGTACACGTGTAGCACACCTGCGATCAGAAAACCCAATAGCAGGTAGGGCGCCATCTCCAGGGTCAGGTTTACCAGGGCCGTAAAGTATGCTTGCAGATAGTCCGTGATCATACCAAAGATTTTATGCAATTTAACGAACCTTTGCGGCAAAAGCGCTAATAAAATGTTGGGATAAGGTTACAAAATTATACCCGTATCTTCCACAAGACTATCCCTGTTTCGGTATCGATACAGAAAGCGTGCAGCATATAGAAGACGATCAGCTTCTGGTTTTTGGTTTCAAAATATTGAAAGCCAAAATCGGGATTACCTTTTGAAAACACCACCTTGAACGAGTTGGTTTCTCTTGCGGTGTTGAAATCGTAAAAAATGCCATCGATTTCTGTCGACCATTTTTCTTTACCGTCTTCGATTTTGCTTACTACCAAAAAAGCGTCTTCGTTTAGCGTGTTCCTGTGGGCTATGAAAAGCGTTCCGGGCGTATCCTGCAGTGGTACGTCATAAGAGAAGGTGATGGCGCCCCGTTTCAGCAGGTCTTCCTGCCTTTCCAGCGCGTCGCGGTCCCGGTTGAGCTTGCGCTCTTGTTTGTCCAGCTCCCGAAAGATACTCCTTGCTTCCCTCGGCATGGACGTCAGGCTCTCGCCGTGTTTTTCGGTAATGGAATCCTTTGCATGGCGGATGGCGCTGAGCTGCCTGGCAATGGCATCGATATCGTTTTTCAACAGGGTGTATAGTCTTTCCTCATTTTTGTCGACAATAAAATGCCCATCGAGGTAAGAGAGTCCCGGGGCCATAGAGTCGCGGCTTACCTGCAAAGACATCCGCGTATCACCTGTCAGCCTAAGCTCCGCGCCGTCAAAAGACACCTTTCGTTCAAAATAGTTTGTTTTAGAGATACGGTTCATAAAGCCCGCTTTCAGCGACAGCTCTTCTTCCAGCCTTTCGGCGGAAAGATCAGCCAGGTTAAGCTGGTAACGGTAGCCAGAGACATCGGTGAGGAGCAGCCTTTGTTCGAACACGTCGAGCCGGTAGAGCGAGTGCACGGCGTTGTATTTGGGAACTACAAGCTCGCCGGCCAGCAACGGGTTTTTGTCAATGATTTGATTTTGGGAGATGACTTCGTCCAGCGTTACGGGATGGAGGGCATGCAGGCCTTTCCCATCCTGTTGCGAGTAAAGCCAGAGCTTCCCACCAGCCAGGCCTAACACTTCAGTATGCTTGCCTTCTACCACCCGCCCTGCCTTTTTTCGGGTAATCAACACGCCCGTTTGCGCATCATATACCGACAGCCGGAGGTCGGAGTAGCCGGATATACGCGTCACGCCATGTTCGTGTGATTTTCTGTTTGCCTGAAACACTTCTTCCATAGCGATCACGTAGTCCTTGCCGTTCTCGTGGTATACGGTGGCATAGCTCACGTCGTCGGCTTCGGCATCCATTACCGGCTTGTGGAGACAGGAAGAGAGTAGTATTATGGGAATAAGAAGAAGGAAAGATTTCATCGTTTGGCAGGTTGTTTTCAGAAAGCCAATTTAAAAAATTTTTATGTCTCGCAGCATTCGTCTGGTGAGGCAGCCAGGGCAAACGCATTTAACTTTTTTTGTTTCAAGGATTTGAAGGCGTCAGACGGTTTGTAAATTCAAAACTCCCAAGCTACATATTAGCCTCGAACCGTCAGACGCCTTTTGTGTGGCTGATATTTTTAAATGCGTTTGCCCTGGTTAGGCAGCGGTGAATGCACCCGGAAGCAGATGTTAAGAAATCGAACATTGACAAGGATCAGGCATTGACAATGTTCGATTTCAATCGTATTTCCCAGGCCAATAGCCATTTGCTAATTCCCCTCAAACTGTCCGAGAAACTGGCTTTGCAGCGAAAGAATGTTCACTTCGTTAAACTCTCCATTAATGTTATCCGAAACGGCGAAGACCACGTCAAACACGCATTCGTCGAGGTAGCGAACCTCAGCGTCCGTTTGGTAGGTCACCAGTGCCTTGTCCACGGTTACACATTTTCCGTCAAAAGTTACAACCAATTGGCCGTCAGAAGTGATGGTAAAAACCACCAGGTCTCCATTGGAAAAGGGCCCGCCTTCCACGATTTCGTTATAGGTGAGGTTATAGCTCCCTACCAGTCCGGCGTGTATATTCGCGTGGTAATCGCTGGAAATTGCTGGGTTGACAGCGCACACCTCACCGCAGGAAGACTGTTTTTCTGGTCCCTTCTCATCCTTGTCACACCCTGATAGTACCCAAGCGCAGCACATAGCTGCAAGCAATAAAATCGATTTCATCTTCATAATCATTCTGTTTAAATGTTTACACAATATATTGAGGAGACAAAACTGCCGTAAAGGCGCTAATTCTGCCATACCTCCCAAAGGGCAGATTCAAATACCCACCAGCACGGATACAAGAATACCGAAGAGCTGGGATTGAACCGGGGGGTGCGCAA
>CAYUJK010000484.1:0-3012 GCA_964444895.1 uncultured Roseivirgaceae bacterium | reverse complement strand
TTTGTAATGTCGTAAATGGCGTTGGCCGCTTTGTGGGGGTCGCCTTCTTGCGTGCCGTCGATGCTTTTTATCTTTTCTCTGAATGCGCCCGCCGTGGCCTTGTAGTCGGCAATGGTTTGCCCGGCCAGTTTGAAGCCAGCACCCGCGAACTTGGTTCGGAATGGCCCCGGCGCTACAATGGTCACCTTTATGCCCAAGGGCGCAACTTCCTGGGCTAAGGCCTCACTGAATCCTTCCAGGGCAAACTTGCTGGCGTTGTAGATACCAAAACCGGCAAAAGCCTTAAACCCCCCATGAGAAGATATTTGGATAATATGCCCGGTTTTCTGCCTTCGAAATAAAGGCAAGAACATTTGGGTAAGCCTAAGGGCGCCGAAAAAATTGGCTTCAAAAATGTCTCGTGTTTCCTCGGCGCTTGTTTCTTCTATAGCCCCGGCAAGGCCATATCCCGCGTTGTTTACCAATACATCGACCGTCCCGAACTTTTCTTTGACGAGTGTGAAAGCTTGTTCGGTTTCCTGGGCAGAGGTTATGTCCAGGGTGAGTGCAAATGCACGGTCTTTGTATTGATCATTGAAAAGATCGGCCTGCGCTTGCTGGCGGAATGTGCCGACTACGAAGTCGCCACGCTCAATTACTACCTGGGCAAGCGCTTTCCCCATCCCACTTGAAATGCCGGTGATAAACCAGGTTCTACTTGTCGTTTGTTTGTTGTTCATGTATGATGCTTTTTTAATGCAAGCCCTGTCATATTCAACAGGCAGTGCTTACCGTGTTATTTCCTGCAAAATTGGGGTGAGAATAGGTATTGGCGCTACGACAAAAGCTACCTTGTTCGGTATTTTTCGGACATTTGGTTTTTAAAGTCCTGTGGAGCTTGCGTGGTGATTGATTTGAACGTCTTGGCGAAGTAGGAGCTGTCCGTAAAGTTCAGCTCAAAAGCGATTTCCGAAATCGTTTTATTCGTATAGGTGAGCAGCCGTTTAGCTTCTAAAATCCTTCTTGATCTTATAATTTCTGTTGCGGTGCGTTGTGTGATTTCCTTGCAGATAAGGTTCAAATGATGTGCGGTGATGTGAAGTTCATCAGCATAAAATTTGGCAGTTTTGTTTTCTACGAAATGATTTTCGAGCAATTCCCGGAACTGTTTAAACAGTATCGTGTATTTTTTTGAAACGGGTATTTCGCGTGTGGTATCGATGTGGCGCTGCACCTGCGCCAGCAATATGTGTAAATAGGCCTGAATGATGGTTGGGTTTTTGTCTTTTCGCTGCTGTTCGGCTTCGATTTGATGGATGAGATGCAGAATTTCCGAAAACTCGTCCTTGCTGAATTCTATGCAAGGGTTAGCGTACAAGTTGTCTAAAAAGCTCAGTTCAAAAAGGGTGTTTTTGTTGGTTCTGTTGAGTAGATAAAAATCTTCGGTAAAGAGGATGGTTCCGCCCTTTAGTGGCTTCCATTCCTCAAAGTGATGAACCTGACGGGGTGAGATGAAGAAAAGGCTGTTGGGTGTTACTTCGTATTCATTGTAGTCGATGATTTGCCGGCTTTTTCCCTTTTCCGTCCATAGAATTTCATAGAAGCGGTGTTGGTGAAAATCGTCCACGTTGGGCTCGTCCATGGTTTCAAACCGCAGGATTTCGAATTCTGTAGGGTTTTCCGGCTCGTTAATGAAATGCCCGACCGTATAAAATGGAAATACATCTTTCAAGAGGGATAGTTTTTTGTTGGTACGTTTGCATACTCAATTAAAACTAGGGTGGAGGGCAGGGGATGTTTACCGATCGTCAATCCTTTGTTTTTTTATTTTCTACCACAGCACTCTTATAGTGCTCCACCACAGGAAAAGGGTCATAGTAGTGGTGGAGGAGCTTTTTCCATTCCTGGTAGGGGGCCGATTGGCGGAAGCCTACAGTGTGGTCTTCCAGCGATTCCCAGTCCACCAGGAGGAGGTACTTGTTTTGTTGCTCTACGCATTTTCGGAGTGAATGCCGGATATATCCTTTTGCGGAACTGATGTACTGCCCTGCTTTTTTAAAATCTGCTTCAAACTGGTCTTCCAGGCCTTCTTTTACGTGAAGGATGGCTACTTCTAAAATCATGGTGTATATGCTGTTGGGTAATTGATCAATTGTTGACACTGTTTTCTAACAATATTTTGCCGTAAATATAAAGATCAATTAGAGAGGGATAAAATTGATCTGGCGAAACTGCGCATGATCATCACCCGAATTTGAAATACTCGGCCAGCGCGTCTCTTTTTTCGCCATCGTTAAATTCCTCATCTTCCCATTAACTAGCATTGTAACCAGCAACAATCCAACAGGGTCTCTACTCCAATCCCCGAAAATCACTGTTCGTCACGAAAGCGATTTTCTTTCCATCAGGTGAGTAGGAAGGCACGTTGATGGTGCCTTGGCCACCGTACAGGTAACCGATTACCCTGGGTTCCCCGCCTTCAATGGGCATGGTACGCAGGTACACGTGCTTGTAAAAAGGGTGCTCGCGGGGCTCCATATCGGGCATGTAGGAGATGAACACAATCTGCTTGCCATCGTGAGAAATGTGCGGGAACCAGTCGTTGTACTCATCGAACGTCACTTGTGTGGGCTCGCTGCCATCGGGCTTCATGCGCCACAGTTTCATTTTTCCGGTGCGGGTAGAGTTGAAATAAATGTACTTTCCGTCGGGTGTGTATTCCGAGCCGTCGTCCAGCGCTTCGTGGTTGGTGAGGTTGATTTCCTCTCCGCCGTCCACACTTATTTTATAAATGTCCCACTGGCCGTTTCTACCCCCGGTGTAGATGAGGTGCTTGTCGTCCGGCGACCAGCTATGCAGGAATGACGGGCCTTTTGGCGTTACGCGCTTGGGCTTGCCTCCTTTTATGGGCAGGTAGTAGATGACGGACTGCCCCTCGTCGTCGGCGCTGTGGTGGCTGATGGCAATTTTTTTGCCGTCGAACGAGAGCACGTGGTCGTTGTTGTTGCGGTTGGCAAAATCCGTGTTCAATAC
>CAYUJK010000483.1:0-3029 GCA_964444895.1 uncultured Roseivirgaceae bacterium | reverse complement strand
TTGATCTCATAGATGTACGTGCCTGTTTTCAGGTCTTTGAGGTTGGCAGAAATGCTGTGCTCACCGGCGGTTTTGATGTCGCTTGCGATGACTTTCACTTCTTTACCTCCCATGTCGATAATTCGGAGTACTACTTTTGAGGGCGTGTTGATCATAAAGCCAAAGGTCACGTTCTCCTTCACCGGGTTGGGGTAGCAGTCTTTCAAATGGAAGCGGTCTTTGAGGAAGGCTTCCCTGGAAGAGGTGATGCCATTGCCGATGATGGGTAAACGGTCATCCACCCAGTCGCCAAATTGGGAGGCGGCTATGGCGCCCTCATCGGCGGCAAACCAGTCTTTCACCACGGAGGTGAACACCTGTCGGTAGTCGTACTGCATGGGCAGGTTGTCGTTGCTCAGGTTTTTGAGGTCTGGCGGGTTGCCGATTACGCCCGGGTTTACGCCCTTGCCGAAGATCAGCATGGGAGCAGAGTCGCCGTGGTCAGAGCCGTAGCTGGCGTTGGAGCGGGCCCGGCGGCCAAACTCCGAGAAGGTCATCGTGAGCACCTTGTCTTCAAAGCCCCGCGCCTTCAGGTCGTCCTGGAAAGCCTGCACTGCGGTAGAAATGTGGTAGAGCAAGGCCGCATGATTTCCCATGGAGGCGTCCGTAGGCTCTACCTGTTCTGCGTGTGTGTCGAAGCCACCTATTCGCGTTAAGAATATTTTTGTTTTGCATCCTCCCGCCAGCAGGCGCGCTATGATCTCAAACTGGTAGGAAAGCGGGTTTCGCTGCCTGCCCCGTGGTGCATTGTAAGGATATAGTGAAGGATACTCAATCGGCCCTTTCTGGCCAGCATTGTACACCGCACGGAGCCTGTCGCCAAACTGGTTGGTCTTTTCTTCTATTTGCAGAATGTACCTCAGCTCATCGCCATAGCGCGTGTCTTGCAGGCTATCCGGTGGAAAACCCGCATCGCTAATATCTATGTCAAAAAAGCTTGCGCTTGGAATCGACATGGCAACGGGAATCCCATTGTTCCGGTGAAATGCCAGCGAAATATTGGAACCAAACTCCAGAGCCAGCGGATCGGGCATAGAACCGTTGGGATATTCTTCCGGATAGCCCGGGTATTCGTAGTCAAGGTACCTTCCCAGCCATCCTGAGCCCAGATATTCGTCGTAGCTACCACCCATGAACCAGATGTCGCGGCTGCGAAAGTGGGAGCCGTTTGAGTTTTCGTAGGAAACGTTTTGCACGATCGATACCCTGGCCCTGTCATATAATTCTTTCAGCGATTTCATGTCAGGGTGCACCCCTACCTGGTCAGCCACATCCAGGGACCCATCCAGGTTGATGAACCTCCTCGGACCGCTGTCAGAAATAGCCAGGTTCGGGCGCAGGTTGTAGTATTCGGCGTATTGATCAACTGGAATAATGGTGTTCAGCCCGTCGTTGCCGCCATGCATCTGGATCAACACCAGGATGTTGTCATTCGCGCTGGTTGACGCCAGCCGCTGCAGTTCTCCCCTACCCGCCCATACATTCAGCGGAATGGAATTCAGAAAGATAGGCGTAGAGGCGATAAGGGGAAGTTTCTTTATAAAATTTCGTCGTTTCATAGCAAAATCAATTGGCGTTGAGTTACATTAACTGGTATTCGGGTGAGTTGAGCAGCACTGTTACAAGATCCATAATATGGAGTATAATTTCTTCAAAATCATCCATTTCAACTACTCTATCCCATTCTGTCTCGGTTCCTAACAAAGCCGAACGCAAATACTCGTACCGTTCTTCGGTGATTTCTTCCGGCAGCATGTTTTCAACAAAATAATCTACTATAGCCGTGTCACTATTAGTATTAATGCCCGAGTCAAGCACATAAGACATCAATGGTATCCGGAAGAGCACATTATCATCTTCCCCTCTTGCGCCGTTTACAAGGGTACTACCCAATTGATAGCGCAGCATCAGATTATTAGGCGAAATCCAGTTGCGGTTAAATACCGGCTCCTGGAAATAGGCGTCGTAGCCCGCTACATCATAGGGCTCGTAGAACTCCAGCCCCTGGCCGGGGAGCATATCATACAGCACCCTGTCCCAGGCCTCGTAGTGCCGGGCCAGGTCTGATCCATTATCGGGCATTTGCACATTAAAAAACCGCATAGCGCCTAAGGTGAGGTCGAGCGGCGACTTGATGATCGCCCCAATATTGTCATCGGTGGTAATGCCATTGTCTTCATCAAAAAAGTGCTGACTTCTCAGTAGTTGGTCGAGCACAGGCAGCAATTCATAATCATTATCAATGAAAGTCTGCGCCAGCGGGGCAATAATGTCATTTTCTACTTCTTCGGGAATCAGGTAGTAGGTAAAGTAGCGGTATAACCTTCTGCATACATAGCGGGCGGTAGCCTCCTGCGAGAAAATCATTTCCACAAATTCATCCAGCTCTTCCATCAGGGCCTCGGCGGTATTTCCACTGGTTGAAATCGTCGTTCCCTGAAACCGCTCGCTGAATACTTTTACACCGTCGTCGTGCTGCGACGCGTTTGGAGCGCCTTTTACCACACCCATGGGAATGCCGGTTTCCTCATCTATATTCCCCAGGAATGTGCGATCTACGTCAAACCCTGACAGCACCCTGGCGCCCTCCTTTACATCTTGCTCGGTAAAGGTGGTATAGTCCGTAGCGCTCACCTGAGGACCTTTTCCTATGGTGTAGAGTTCAAAAAACTCGCGGGCAAAGTTTTCTTGCACCCTGCCTTTTATGTTCAGCCTGCCGTCCAGGTTGTAGAGCATGGCATTGTCATAGCAAATCTTTTTGGCTATTTCTTTAAAGTTCCCGAGTGCGTAATACCGGAAGAGTGCGAGCTGATAGTAGATAGCCGAGCTTTCGTTTACGCGCGAAATGATGGTGGTGAAGTGCGTATGATAAAACCACACCATACGCTCCACGATCGAATTACCATCGTTTTTCATCAGGTCGGCCCACCAGTGAGTTACATATCGCTTTCGCTGTTCTTCGTCGTCGCCGTTTACCGTCCCAATCCAGG
>CAYUJK010000482.1:0-3042 GCA_964444895.1 uncultured Roseivirgaceae bacterium | reverse complement strand
ATAGCCCTTTTCCAAATAAAATTTCTACGCCTTCGGTAGGGCAAAAGAAAAAACAGTGCCCTCACCTACTTTACTGGACACCCGAAGCTGTCCTCCATTCTTTTCAATAAACTCTTTGCAGAGAATAAGGCCCAATCCGGTTCCCTTTTCTTTATTCGTTCCGGGGGTAGTATGCTTGGCTCCCAAATCGAAGATCTTTTTCTGGGTTTCGGCATCCATACCCACGCCGTTATCCCGCACACTTATTTCTACGGCATCTTTCCATTCCTCCACTTTCACTGCTACCGTACCGTGTGCGTGGGTGAATTTGATGGCGTTGGAAAGCAGGTTTCGCATCACCGTATCAAGCATATTCCTGTCTGCCAGGCACCAGGCAGCATCAGGACAAGAAAGGCTCAACTCGATATTCTTATGCCCGGCCTGCGTCTTCAGAAGTGAAAAATTGGCTTTCACCAAGGCGCATACATCCATTTTTTCAGGCTTGATATCAATTTTGTCGGTTTGCGAGCGCGCCCAGGTGAGCAGGTTTTCAAGCAGCGATTGAAGGTTTTGGGTGGCCTTGTCGAGGTCCGTAGCTACTGCCACGATCTCTTGCTCTGACATGCTGTGCAGATGATTCTTCAACAAACTCAGAAAAGAACTCAGCGAAGCCATTGGTCCTTTCAGGTCGTGCCCGATGATGGAGAAAAACTTATTCTTGGTGTCATTCAACTGCTTCAGCTCCTCATTTTGAGCTACCACTCTTCTGTTTATTTCCTTTATCTTTCGGTTTGATTCCAGGTTTTTGCGGTAGAGAAGAAAAATAAACGCTCCACTTCCCAAAAGCCCAAGCACCAGGAGCGACAGAATCAGGTTAAACGTTCGCTGCCGCTCTACGCGTTGCATTTCGTTCTCCAGTCGCACCTGCTGTATTTCCAATTCACGGTCTTTCTGCTCTATCTCAAATTTTGCTTGCTGTTCGGCTATCTGCCTGTCACTTTCCTCTGAATAGATAAGCTCAATGATGGCCACGTACAGGTCACGAAATTCGATGGCTTTTTTTAGGTCTCCCCGGCTGGAATGTGCCAGAAACAGCTGGTTATAGCTTCGGCGCAGCAGCCCTTTGTTATTAATTTTTTCGGCTATGTACCTGCCCTGCTCCAGGTTTTCAATCGCCACGTCCCATTCCGAAAGTTTGTTGTAACACAATCCCACAAAAAGGTAGGCTTCGGCGATACCGGTAAGGTCGCCTTGCTTTTTCCTTGCATCCAGACTTTTCCGGTAGTGTGCGACGGCCTCGTCCGGGTCTCCAAAAACCCTGTGCCATTCTCCCAGGAAAAAAAGTGCCCGGGCCTTGTCCTCCTCGCGCCCTGCGTCTTCGAAAATCTTATCGGCTATTTTTATACTCTCCATGGCGAGACCCGGCGAGGAGTACTGAAGGTAATGCTCAGCCATCGCCAGGCGCACCTTCCCCTCAGCCAGGCGCAGGTCGTGCAGCTTGCATCGCTTCAGCGCTGATTTGAGCATTTCAAGTGCCTCTCCCGTAAACTGCAGGTTCATCAGGGCTTCTGCCCTCCGAATCTCAATAGCCACCAACTTATCTGGCCAGGCTATTTCCGTAGCCATCACCTGGGCTTTGGTGAGGAAATCAATACTTTTAAAATAGTTTCCCACCTCGCCGTAAATGTCAGCAATAGCTATGTGGGTTTCTATACTTTGCTGCTTGTAGGCCCGCGAATCACTTAACTGCAGCGACTGAAAGCAATAGTATAGGGCGCTGTCATAGTTGGAAGTTAAGCCCTGGTGTGCAAGGCCCAGGTTGCGCAGGGCTCTTGATTTCTCTAAATTCTGGCCCCGGTGTTCCGCCAGGCGATAGGCTGCCCGGGCATTTTCCATTGCCTTTCCGGGGGCATTTCTCAGGTAGTGCTCAGACAGCAAGTTGTGTAGCCCTGCGCGTTGTTCTTCCTCTTCCAGGATCAATTTTACCTCCAGGCTATCGGCAAATGTATCCTGGTAAGACGGCGGCAGTTGGGTGGCCACAGCCCTTGCGGAAACAACCAAAAAAAATAGTAAAACAGGTGTCTTCATTGCCACAATAGCCGGTATTGAATCACGTTACAAACATATCATATTTCTAAAACCATGTATTTGATATGATCATTTAAATACATAACTTTGTTTTGTTCCTATTGATCATACCAGCCCTACGGTGAGCTTTGGTCGATAGGAAATCTTTTTTTATAAGGGTACAAGCAAAAAATTTCAAGATGCAACGGTTCTGAGATGAAGGCCGTTCTTTTTGTTTATAAATAATTACAACTATGAGTCAGATATCTTATTATACCCAGGAAGGGTTGCAAAAATTGCAGGACGAACTAAGGGAATTGAAAGGCAAAGGCAGGCAGGAAATCGCTCGCCAAATTGCTGAGGCCAGAGATAAAGGAGACCTGAGTGAAAACGCAGAGTACGATGCTGCCAAGGATGCACAGGGTCTTTTGGAATTGAAAATATCCAAACTGGAAGAGCTGGTAGGAAATGCCCGGGTGATATCAGAAGATCAGATCGACACCTCAAAGGTCTCGATTCTTTCTAAAGTAAAAATCAAAAACAAGGCCAACGGCGCTACCGTTACCTACACGCTTGTAGCCGAAGAAGAAGCAGACCTGAAAGCTGGCAAGATATCTGTAAAATCGCCCATCGGTCAGGGGCTACTGGGCAAAAAAGTAGGGGAAATGGCTACGGTAAACGCGCCGGCGGGCATCATTAAATTTGATATTCTGGACATAAGCATATAAACATGGCCAGCATTTTCACCAAAATCATTACCCGGGAAATCCCCGGGCACATTGTAGCCGAAGACGACAGCAACATCGCCTTCCTTGACATCAATCCCGTAGCGCCGGGACACACATTGATCGTACCAAAAAAGGAGGTGGATTATCTGTTCGACCTGGAAGAGGAAGAATACATCTCCCTGAACATATTTGCACGCAAAGTGGCCAAGGCTCTAAAAAAGGCCGTGCCGTGCAAACGAATCGGCACGGCGGTAGTAGGCCTGGAAGT
>CAYUJK010000481.1:1919-3050 GCA_964444895.1 uncultured Roseivirgaceae bacterium | reverse complement strand
GGTGCAGCGCGTTTATGATAAACCTGCTACTTTTGCAGCATTCCCAGAAAACCTGCTTTGATGAAATTTTTTCGGCACTTACTTTTTCCTTTTGCACTCTTATATGGAGTTGGGGTTCGCATGAGAAACCACGCTTACGATTCGGGCGTTCGCAAGTCTCTTTCTTTTGATTTGCCCGTGATTTGCGTGGGAAACCTTGTAGCTGGTGGAGCAGGGAAGACGCCGATGGTGGAATATCTCATCAGGCGATTGAAAGCGGACTATTCGCCATGCATGTTGAGCAGGGGCTACGGGCGCAAAACGCGCGGGTTCAGGCTGGCCGATGAAAATGATACCCCACGCACCATCGGTGATGAGCCGTACCAGGTGTACGAAAAGTTTCGCGGAGAAGTGCCCGTGGCGGTGGGGGAGGAAAGGGCGCTGGCCATTCCCGAGATATTGTTCAGGCTTCCGGAAGTTGACCTTATAATCCTGGATGACGCCTACCAGCATAGGGCAGTAAAGCCTTCTTTCAGCATATTGCTCACCGAATACGGGCGACCTTTTTACCGCGATCATCTGCTGCCGGTGGGGATGCTCCGTGAGCACCGGCGAGGGGCGAAGCGCGCTGATGTGGTAGTGGTGACCAAATGCCCGCAAGAATTGAAGGAAGAAGAAGCCGGGATCATCCGGGAAAATGTGAACAAGTACACACATGCTGGTGCGGAAGTCTTTTTTTCCTGCATCGCTTATAAGGAGCCCGTAGCCATGACGCCCGTGGGGAAATGGAGCCAGGTGGTAGCGCTAACGGGAATTGCCAATCACCGGCCTTTTTTAGCTCATCTGAAACACAAGTACCAAGTGGTGGATTCGTTGAATTTCCCAGACCATCATCATTTTAGCGAAAAAGACATTGCTACAATACTCAATACAGCGCAGCAGCATGGCGGCGAAGTGGCGGTAGTCACTACGGAAAAAGATTATGTTCGCCTCAGGCAATATGAGGAACAAATTTTGCGGAGCAACATCTCATTCTTGTATGTGCCTATAGAAATGAAGTTTCTTTTTGAAGAAAATAAGTTTGACAAACGAATAAGCCGTGCTATTATCGCAGGCGAAAGAGATAATCTATGATCAAAAGGATTTTTATTG
>CAYUJK010000481.1:0-1819 GCA_964444895.1 uncultured Roseivirgaceae bacterium | reverse complement strand
AGCAAATAGGCGCGTATGCCGGCTTCACATCTTACGAGCCGTACTACATCACGAAAGACGATATTAAGTTTTATGACACCAAGTCACCCTACACACTTATCGATGCCCGCTTTGGTGGAAACCGCAGGTCCATCACCAACGTGATGCATACGCGAAATATTAACCCCTACTGGAATGCCGGTATTGGCTACCGAAGACTCACCATCGAAAAGCAACTTAACTCCAGCGGGAGAAACGATAACCAGGTGGTTTCTACTGGTTATTATTTTCACACCCACTACCAGTCAGCCGATGAAAAATACACCGGTATGGGCGCTTTTTCGAGGCTATACCACCGGGTACAGGAAAACGGCGGTGTGGATTCAGCAGGCTTTTTTACCCGGGGTCAATATTTTGATCCCGATGCTAACGTAAACCTCAGAAATGCCGAGTCGGCAGATCTTCGTATGGATTTTTTCACGTATCATCAATACCGGTGGAAGCGGCAGTTACAGCTCTACTATCAATGGGATCAGATTGGCACAAAATATTACTATACCAACAAGCCGCTCGGAAACCCGAATACTGCGGGCTCGGATGCTGCTTTTTACGACCAGATATTGATCAATCCAGACTCAACCGTCAACCGAGCGAGGTTTCGCGAGTCCATTCACGAGCCGGGCCTGAAGGGAAGCGCCGGAAACCTGCACTACATTGCCAATGCCAAGTTTCGAAAGGTTACCTATCTCCACCAGTACCTTCCCGATGACTTCAGTGAGTTTGAGACCTACGTGGGCCTCACGGCGCGGTACGATTTCGACAGCCTGAAAAACCACTCACTCAATGCCCGGGCTGAGTACAAACTGGGAAGAGGGTATTATTTGCGGGGAAACTATACCAATAAATATTTCAGTGTTTTCTACCAGAAATCGCGGTATGAGCCAGCGGTAATCCATCAGGACTACTTCGGCAATCACAACGAGTGGCACAATTCTTTTGAACCGGTAAACTCTGACTATGTGAAGGGCCGGATAGATGTGGATTTAAAATTTTTCCGGTTTTCGCCGACGCTATCGCTCATGAATATTAATAATAATATTTATTTCGACGAAGAAGGAAATCCGGCGCAGGCTTCGGGAAACGCCCAGGTGATGAGTCCGGGAGTAGAATTTGACTTTCATTTTTTCAACAATGCCATGCACTGGGAAAATGAAGTGATCTACACACTGGTGAGCGGTGAAAGCGAAGCTGCAGATGCTTTTCGTATCCCCGAGCTTTTCGCCAATTCAAAGCTTTATTTCGGTAAGCCCGTTTTCAGCGGCAAGATCAATGTGGCGATAGGATTGCAGGCGCACTACAAGAGCGATTACTATGCGCACAACTACGACCCCGCCACCCGGCAATTTTACCTGCAAAATGATTTCGTCATCCCATCGTATCTTCTGGTGGATGCTTTTGCAAACTTTCGCATAGATCATGTGGCGGTGTTTCTGCGCTACGAAAATGTTACCCAACCCAACAACGACGGCTACTTCACCTTTCCCAACTACGTAGGCCAAAGCCGGGTATTTGACCTGGGTGTGAGCTGGATGTTTTTCGACTGATCCGCCGCTCATTATTATGTTAGCGCACTTCCGGCGAAATTTTCGGCAAAATCCGGCATCTTTGTGTATGCAGAATTCACAAAAATTCATTCCTCATGAAGAAAATCTACCTTATCCTCCTTTTCGTTTTTGCCTACGGCTTGTCTTATGCACAGGAAAAACCCGGCGGCAGTGTTACGTTTGACCACCAGGCACTTATGGTGAAAGACCTGGAAAAAAGTGCCAATTTTTACCTG
>CAYUJK010000480.1:0-3059 GCA_964444895.1 uncultured Roseivirgaceae bacterium | reverse complement strand
GTGTGCACAGAAGAAGGCCAACGAAATCTAACCCTATAATAACCAGGTTGAGTTACAACTATACTATTTTTGGTCGGACCAGAATCCAGTTCATCCCAACTTCCTTCATTCTCAGGATTGCTTACCGCCCTTTGCCATTCGTAATATTCATATCCTGCCGTAATTCCAATCTCGACATTAACAGATTCATCTGTACAAAAACTCGTTCGGCCATGTCTTGCTATTATGTTGAGTTTACTTTTCTCTTCAAAATAGGTAAGATAATCAGGCAGATCTATTGAAGGTGTCCAAACATCATGAGAACGAGTTGGATAGTAATAGTAAGTTATATCGCCGCCATTCTGTCTTATCGCACGCACTTGTGCATTTCCAGGGCCCGGTTTAGAAAAATCCAGAGCATCCCTACCTCCTTGAGAATAGCGGAGAGGTACAAACAATGTCTTTGGCAAATTATCACCTGTATGATAATTTCCATCACCTGAATCACAAAAAGGAAAAGCAGTTGCAACAATTTTTGGATCTCTCAAGAAAAAGCCCCAGGCTCCACCTCCACCCAATGACAAACCTGTTACAGAAATTCGCGTTGGGTCAACATTATAATGCTCAATTAATTTGTCAACTATTTGTTGTACTTGTTCAAATATCCCCCAGTCTTTCCAGTTTTGGCCAGGCTGTGGCCAAGACATAATTTGAGGGAATAAAACAAATCCATTGAATTCACCATTTTGTCTCCCTTGATAAAAACGTTCGCCTCCTATATTAAGCTGAGCTGTATTATTGGTTCCACCCTGTCCAGCACCATGAAAAAAAATTGTTAATGGATATTTAGTATCTCCAGAAGCATCGTAATTTAATGGCCTCATTAATCTAAACCATCTAAGGCCAGTTGAAGCGTCGTACTCATAGGACTCATAGGCTGCACGCCAGCCCGTTTGACTGGAAGTAGATCTTACGGGAAACTCCCACTGCCCCTTCACTTCCAAAAACAGGGCGCTAAAAAACAATGTAAGAACAAAAAGCTTTTTCATCGAATAAGGGTGTTGGTATAGTTATAACTATTATTTGAAAAATCAAATATGACAAAGATAATGGTAATATTTCAAGACACAATAGGATTTTAATAAAAATATTCAGAAAAAATCTCGAAGCCGACAAGGCCTTACAAATGTAGGAAAGAGTTGCCAGATTAAAAAAATCGCCTTTGTTCGTAGTTCGTTAATGGCTAATCGTTATTGGGCTTGCCTGCCATGCCTACCGGTCAGGCAGGCTGCAAGCAGGTTATTGGGAAGGTTGGAGGTTAAGCATCGAAAATTGTATTCAGTGTTCAGTAATCTGTATTCAGTTGCTCGCTATTGAGTTATTGGGGAGGTTGGAAATTAGAGGCTGGAGGTTAGAAATCGAAAATTATATCAGTGTTCAGGGATGGGTTGTTACGGATTACTGAACACTGAATACCAAATACAAATTTGCTGTTTTGCCCAACGCCCAGTTAAACCATTGACAGATGACAACGGATATAACCGGCAACTCGAAACCAGCAACCTGTAACCAGCATGCAACAAGCCCACCCTAATACTTAAACCTCAAAAACTTCTTCTCGAAGAAGGTGTAGCTCAAATGGCCCGCTATGTAGGCGGCGGGCATGGCAATGAGGTAGAGTGTCCATACAGGGAGATGTCCCAGGGTTCTTGACAAGATCAGCAATATCAAAAAATGAAAAATGTAGGTGCCATACACCACCTTGCCCATGGCCACAAAGGGTTTCCAATGAAAAATTCCTCTGTATGTACTTTGGATAATCACCATGATGATGAGGGCGAAAAGAACATTTACCAGGGTATAAGACCACACGTGTTGCAGGTTGCCGAGGTTGGCCAGTTGCAGCCCCAGGTTGGTCCAGCTCACGTCCTCGTAAATGCTGGGCGATGTGAAGAAATTGACAGCCAGGACAGCAACTGCAATGCCTCCCACCAGAGTGAGTGCTTTCCACGCAAACTGCTTCTTGTCTTCCAAATTAAAAATGACAATAGCACTACCGGCGGCAAAGGCGTCAAAATGCGACAGGGTAAAACCGTACACGGCTTCCCCTACTCTTTCTTCGCCCAGCGTAGAATGCTGCAACAGATACTCGGCTAAAAAGTAGCGCACTACCGGGCATAGTATAAACATGCTGAGGACAAAAAACTTCAACTGCCTGCCGGATAAAAAGTAAATGAAAAACGGCCATACGAGGTAAAACTGCTCCTCTACGGACAGGGACCAGAGGTGTACATAAAGCGGATGGAAATCGATGGATTCAATGAGGCGGGTGAAATTGTACGTGTAGGTAAAAAGGAAAGGCGCGCGCTGCCAAAAATCTACCGGACTCTGGATGAGCAGGTAAATACCCATTAACAAAAAAAGGTAAAGAAAATACACCGGAAAAATCCGTAGTATCCTGTTCCAGAAAAACTTTTTGAGGTAGATCTTAAGCGGCTGATCCTTGCTGTTTACCAGTATCTTGGTAATCAAATAACCAGATTGGATGAAGAACATCTGAATGAAGACCCAGGAAAATCCCACGATGGTGGCATTCTGGCCTTGTAGGATAATCAGGTGATACAACACCACAAACAATATCCCAAAACCTCTGAGGCCATCCAGGGAACTAATATATCGCTTCATAAAAGTGGGTTAGACAAAAAAATTATTGATTAATCATTTTCAGGCAAGAAAGTAACCGCAATTAAAAAAACAAAATACATTTTCAAAGGTTAATTGACACTTATCGTGTTTAATGTTTGCTATTGAGTTTATCTCTTGAAATCTGATACAGCCAAAAAAAGCGGTTGTAGCTCTTCGTCCTCGAAATTTCCCAACTTCCTGTCTTCAAAACTTCCACACTACCTGCCCATCCAGCCGCCGTCCACCACCATGATGGCGCCGGTCATGTAGTCTGAGGCCGATGAAGCCAGGAAAACAACGGGGCCTTTGAAATCGTCGGGGCTTCCCCATCTGCCGGCGGGTATTCTGTCAAGGATGGCTTTGTTGCGCACGGGATCGCTTCTCAAAGCCTCGGT
>CAYUJK010000479.1:0-3069 GCA_964444895.1 uncultured Roseivirgaceae bacterium | reverse complement strand
GGATCCATCAACTGCTTTGAAAAGTGATGTACTTTGTTCTTTTCGTCCAGCAAAAAGAGCAGCCCTTTTCCCTCAAGCAAGGCCTTTTGAACCGATTGACTAATGCGAAATTTATCTTTTTCATCGACTACAATGCGGTCAATCACCAACTCCACATCGTGGGTCTTGTAGCGATCCAGCTGCATTTTTGGGACAATTTCCCGGATTTCTCCGTTTACCCTCACTTTGGTATAACCTGATTTTCTGATTTGCTGGAACAGCTCCCTGTAGTGGCCTTTTCTGCCTCGTACTACCGGAGCCAGCACGATTATTTTTTGCCCGGAAAAGTTTTTCAACAGGTGATCGATAATTTGCTCTTCGGTTTGCTTCACCATTTTATTTCCGGTGAGGTAAGAGTAGGCATCAGCGGTGCGAGCGTAAAGCAGGCGAAGAAAATCATAAATTTCGGTAACCGTACCCACGGTAGAGCGCGGGTTTCGACTAATGGTTTTCTGCTCTATCGAAATTACGGGGCTCAAGCCTTCAATTTTATCAACATCGGGCCGCTCCATATCGCCAATGAACGAGCGCGCATAGGCCGAAAAACTCTCCATGTACCGGCGCTGACCCTCGGCATAGATGGTGTCAAAAGCCAAAGATGACTTACCACTACCGCTGATGCCCGTGATCACCACCAGCTTATTGCGTGGAATGTTTACATCGATGTTCTTGAGGTTGTGCTCCCTGGCGCCATACACCTCAATATTTTCAAAACCATAAATGTCGGGGAGGGTAGTGTCTGATGCCATGGTGTAAATCTGCTCAATTTTATAAAATCCTATCTGCACAAGTAGTCCTAACATTTACGAACTGATGTACATATATTGCTACTATTTGAAATATCTCTCCCAAATCTGCACTTAGATCAAGTCTTCCCAAAGAGTGTTTTATTCCTATCTCCCAGTATGAGGCAATGCTTACATAACAAGTATTCTTCTTGTCTTCAATTATTTTTTTCGCCTTGACCGGAAGCTTAAGATTGTCTGTAATAAACCAAATGACCGCGTGAGTATCAACCAAAAAATTCATTACATGTAATTTTCAAATCCAGCAACAGGATCATCAAAGCTTTCCTTTATTTCAATTAGTCCCTTAGCTTTTCCAGATACCCTCTTACTTTCATTTTTCCTCTTTTTCGATTTATTTATCAGAAAATCGACGAAATCAGAAACCTCAGTTTTCAAGTTCAAAGGAAGGTTGGAAAGTTTTGTAAATAACTGTAAATCTGTCATATCGGATAATGTCTAAGTTCAAAAATACGAATTATTTTACTTTCAATTTCCTAAAATGAAATAACCACTGACCGGTGCTCTACTTTTCTCCTGAAGCTTCCGGCACAAGTATGGTGTACGTTTTATTCCGCCTTACAGTTAGTGTATTTTTGCGAAGCCAGGGGTTGTGCCTTTTCAGGATTTTGTAGTTGATCCCCTGCTCAAAAGCAAAATCACGAAGGTTATCGATGGATTCAGATACTTTTACTTCCCGCAGCTTTTCCATGTGGTAGAGCTGATCTTTATCGAGCCGGAAGCCAAATTTCTCCGGTTGCTCGAATATGAGTTTCACCGCTATAGCCCGCAGCACATACCGGGCTGTTTCGGTATTGAGCAAAAGATCGTAATAACTGGCTACCCCTTGCTCCTCTATGCTTCTTTCTAACCCGCGCATTCCCGAATTGTACGAAGCCGCAGAGTTAGTCCAGTTCCCAAACTTGGCATAAGAGCGTAGCAGGTATTTGGCAGCGGCCTCAGTAGATTTGATGGGGTCGTAGCGCTCATCCACTTCATTGTCCACTTCAAGGCCAAATTCTTTAGCCGTATCCTTTAATATTTGCCAAAAACCCACGGCCTCCTTGGGCGAGACGGCGTTCGTCAGGTCGCTTTCAATCACGGCCAGGTATTTAAAATCATCGGGAATGCCATATTGAGTGAGCACTTCTTCTATTTGCGGCAGCCATCTATTCCCTCTTTTCAGAATGAAAATGGTATTAGAATGAAAAAAGGTGTTCACATGCAGCTCTCTGTCCAAGCGCTCTCGTATGTCCGGGTCGTGCAGCGGCACTTCTTCGCCAGCAAAAGTCACTTTATCGGGTATTCTGATCGATGGCAGTTCATAAGCCGGCACTACCTCCACATTCGGTAAACCATTGGTGTCGTAGCCACCGGTTGAATCCGCCTCAGCAGGTTTTTCGAAGTGCCTCATGACACCATACAGTACCAGGAAAACCACCACCGAAAGAAATACGTTGACGATAGACTCTTTGATCATTAGAAGTTCGGAGTTAATAAATACCTGGAATAAAACTCATCGATAATACTCACAGCCTCGTCCGCTTCGTCAACTATGTGAAAAAGCTTGAAATCGCTCTCATCAATATTCTTTTCTTTTTCACACACTTCTTTTCTCAACCAGTTGTATAAACCCGACCAGAAATCCTTGCCTACTAAAACGATGGGAAACCTTCCAATCTTGCGGGTTTGGATCAGGGTGAGGGCTTCAAATAACTCGTCGAGCGTACCAAAGCCACCCGGCATAGCGATATATCCCTGCGAATACCGCATGAACATGACCTTGCGAACAAAAAAGTAGTCAAAAGAAATGAGCTTTTCGGGATCGATGTAAATATTGTGTGTTTGCTCGTGCGGTAGTACGATGTTCAGTCCCACCGACGTGCCGCCTTCCGCGCTTGCTCCCTTGTTGCCTGCTTCCATGATCCCTGGCCCGCCGCCGGTGATCACGCCATAGCCTTCTTTTACCAGTTTGGAGGCAATTTCCTCGGCCATTTTGTAGTATTTGTGATCGGGATGGGTGCGCGCCGAACCAAAGATTGAAACGCAAGGACCCATTTTGGCCAGCTTTTCAAAACCATCCACAAACTCGCTCATCACCTTGAAAATCACCCAGGAATCGTGACTTTTTATCTCGCTCCAGTCCTTTTGTTTAAACGCCTGCTTTATCACAATTTCCTCATCGCGGGTAAGCTTCATCGACTCATATTCGATGTCGTCCAGTTTTCTCTTTCTTGAATTCATA
>CAYUJK010000478.1:0-3071 GCA_964444895.1 uncultured Roseivirgaceae bacterium | reverse complement strand
TTCAGCACTTTCCGGTGGGAAAAATTTTTAGAAATGACGATTGTAGTGATGCAGCGGAGGCTGATAGAATTGTCGGACATCGATAGGGAAATTTTAGAAACCGTGTTTAATTTGACCAACAAATTCAGAAACTGGGAAACGTGAAAATAACCTATTAGTCGTATGAGATTTTCAGATATTCCCGGCCTCGGGGAAGAAAAAGAACGGTTGTACAATGCCTACCATTCCAATCACGTAGCGCACGCGCAGCTGTTTCTGGGCAAGCCCGGATCGGCGGGGCTTGCATTGGCACTGGCTTTTGCCACCCTGGTCAACTGCGAAAAGCCCGAAAATGGCGACGCCTGCGGAACCTGCGGCAGTTGCCTGAAAAATCAAAAGTTTATTCATCCCGATGTCCACTTTGTTTTTCCGGTTTCATCGGTAGAAAAACGGGAGGCTATCTCTCAGAGCTTTCTGCCGGAGTGGCGGCAGTTCTTGCAGCAAAACCCTTATGGAAATGAAATGGACTGGAGCAACACCTTCGGTGGTGAAAACAAGCAATTGAACATCTCAAAAGAAGAAAGCAGGCAAATCATCAAAAACCTGGCGTTGAAGTCTTTCGAGGGGAAATATAAAGTCATGATTATCTGGCTGGCTGAATACCTACACCCTTCGGCTGCCAACGGAATTTTAAAAATACTGGAGGAGCCCGCCGAAAACACACTCTTTATTCTGGTAACGTATGACAAGGAGCAGCTCTTAGGCACCATCCTCTCGCGTACGCAGGTTTTCAATATCCGGCAGTTTACCGACCAGGAGATTGCCAGCTACCTGGGCGCGAGGATGGAAGTGGAGGAATCACGGGCCCGCCAGATAGCCTCACTCGCAGCCGGAAGCCTCAACGAAGCGGCAAAATTACTCTCCGAAGTTGATGATGATAGCCATAAGCTTTTCAGAGACTGGATGAGGATGTGCTATACCAAAAACTATGAAGAGCTCACCAAGTGGGCTGACAGCTATTCTGCAATGAACAAGACGGCTCAAAAAAGCCTGATACAGTATGGCATCAACATGCTACGGGAAATGCTCTTTTCAAGAAACGGGATGGACGATTTGCGTAGAATGGCGTCTGTTGAAGAGGCGGAATTTGTAAACAAGTTTGCCGCCACCCTTACCGGGGACGACCGCATTGAAATCATATTTGGTTTGTTCAATACGCTGCTGTACCACCTGGAGCGGAATATCAATGTGAAAATTGCGATGCTTGATACTTCGCTCAAGCTCCACGCGGCCATAAGAATGTAATTATGAAAGAAATCAGAATAGGGACCCGGGGCAGCCAACTGGCGCTGTGGCAAGCCGAGCATATTGCGGCCAGGCTACAAAATGCCGGATTAAAGCCAGAAATAGTCGTCATCGATACCAAAGGCGACAAGGTTCTGGATGTTGCCATAGCAAAAATTGGAGGAAAAGGAGTTTTTACGGAAGAACTGGAAGACAAGCTCAGAAGTGGAGAGATTGACATTGCTGTGCATAGCGCCAAAGACCTTCCGTCGCGCCTGGACGAAGAATTTGAAATCATCGCCTTCACAAAACGGGAAAAAGCCAATGACGTACTGGTGAGTCGAAAGAAAGACGTCTCGCTACGTCAGTCGATAAAAGTGGGCACCTCTTCTACACGCAGAATCGCGACGCTGCGTCATTATTTCCCCGGTGTTTCTACAGTAGAGATGCGAGGCAATCTGCAAACCAGGATACGAAAAATGGATGAGGGTGTGTGCGATGCGCTCATCCTGGCGTATGCGGGCATCTACCGCATGGGATATTCCGGGCTGATTGCTGAAGAGCTTCCATTGGACGTCTTTACACCGGCAGTGGGCCAGGCAAGCCTGGCAATTGAAGCAAGTAAGGCTATAAGCAAAGCTGTGAAAGCTTCGATACGCGATGCGGTAAACGACCAGGATACCGAATACCTGATTTTAGCCGAGCGAGCCTATCTCCGCGTGCTGGAAGGTGGATGCAGTATTCCGGCCTTTGCATTGGCGCACGAACTGGACAACGACAACCTCTCTATCTCAGCGGGGATCTTAAGCCTGGACGGGACGCAAAAGGTAGCAAAACAACTGACCGGCAAGAAAACGGATGCCAAAACGCTGGGAGAAAAAATAGCCGGGATGGTGCTTTCAGATGGTGGCGAAGAACTATTACGAGAAATAAAACGAGAATTGCAAAAATGAAAATACTACTTTCCGCATTCCTTACCATGTGGATTCTGTTCGCGTGCAAATCGCAGCAGAAAGACTACCTGATCACGCTTCATACTGAATATGGCGACATTCAACTGGTGCTGTACGACCAAACGCCGAAACATAAAAAGAACTTTATTAAACTGGCAAAAAACGGAGATTTTGATAGCACGACCTTCCATCGGGTGATCAACCAATTCATGATACAGGGAGGCGATGTAAACGCCAAGCCAGGAAGCGAAAAGAAAATAGACTATATTATCCCGCCAGAGTTTGTGGATACCCTTATTCACCATCGCGGTGCGGTGGCTGCCGCGCGCCAGGGTGATGCTTTAAACCCCGGAAAAGAATCAAGTGGAAGCCAGTTTTATATTGTCCACGGCATGGTATTTCCCGAGTGGCAGCTTACGGCTGATATGAATAAGGTGAGGGTATACCTGCCCAAAATGGCAGAAGTATCCGGCTATGACACCATCCTCAATCACCTTCAACGCCTGCACCAGCACGGCGATTACACCCGCTACAACGAAACCATTAACGAGCTGATCCCGCGGATGGAAGAACGGTTTGACGTGAGTTTGAGGAAGAGGGTGGATCCCGAACGTATCCGGGTATACACGACCATGGGTGGCTCCCCTCACCTGGATGATACCTATACAGTGTTCGGAAGAGTGGTAGAGGGTATGGAAGTAGTTGAAAAAATTGCTTCACTACCTACGGGCAGGCAAGACAAGCCCCTTAAAGACATCTATATGACGATAAGCCTGGAGGAAATGCCCAAAGAAGAATGGAACATGAAATACGGAGGTAAAGGGTATTAATTCGGAACCGCATTTGGCATGAATA
>CAYUJK010000477.1:1565-3083 GCA_964444895.1 uncultured Roseivirgaceae bacterium | reverse complement strand
ATATGCGAAACCCCGGCGTTGTTCACCAAAATATCGATCTTGTGTGTGCCGGCTATTTCTCCAACAACCTTTTCCACATCTTCACCACGGGAAACATCACACGCTACTTCCAGGCCTTTTCCACCGTCCACCTCGATCTCCCGCAATATCTGGGCAGCATTTTCAGGGTTATAGTCCAGTATGACGACAAAAGCCCCTTCGTCCGCAAATAGCTTGCTGATCGCCGCACCGATACCACTACCTCCACCTGTGATGATCGCCTTTTTTCCTTTTAATTTTCCAGCACTCATAGCATATCTTAATATCCCTAAACAAGGCGCTCAAAAATAGGCATCCTGCACATAGTATTCAATAAAATTTGAAGATTAACGTCGATGGGCAAATAACCAGAAAATAGCGGGACAGCTCGAAATGTAGTTCAAATTAGGCTAACTTTGGCCCAGTAAAGAATCGTATGGGAAAACGCATCTTAAAAATATCAGGCATTGTACTCGGGTTGCTGTTCGGCGTGGCACTGCTGCTCCTTGCGCCGATAGACAGAACGCCGCTGGAAGAACGGAAACACTACCACACCACCATGGCTACGCTGGACAGCCTAAAGCCACAGGCCTACGCGCCCACGGCACGCCTCACTGCGGGATGGCACCGCGAAAGCCTGATTCCAGCCCAGAAAACACCGATGGCGGGCTACAGGCTGCGAAAAGAATACAAATCGATCCACGACACCCTCTACGTGCGTGCCCTGGTGCTTGACAACGGTGCTGCCAGCGTAGCTTTTGTTTCCATGGACCTGCTCATCGTGCCTCCGCTTTTGAAAAAAAAGCTGGAAGAATTGTTTCCCGAAAGGCTGCCGGAAATCGACTTTCTCTACCTCTCGGCCTCGCACACCCACAACGGCATCGGCGGCTGGGACAACACCATCGGTGGCCAACTCATGACCGGGGACTACGATGAGGAAATTCTCGACCACCTGCTAAAAGCGACTTTCAAAGCGATAAAAACGGCCTCCCTCTATACCAGGGAATCGTCGCTGAACTACCTTGAAGTAAACGCCGGAAAGCATGTAAAAAACCGGCTCAACGAGCGCCTGCCCGCAGACGAATGGATACGCGGTATAGAGGTGATCCGGGACGACAGCTCTCGTGCCATACTCACCACGTTTAGCGCACATGCTACCAACATCCCCTCTCACAGCCTGGAGATCAGCAGCGACTATCCGGCATTTCTAAACCAGTCCCTGGAGGAAAAAGAGTACGATTTCGCCCTATTTATGGCCGGCACGGTGGGCAGCCACCGCCTCGACGCCCCCGAAGAACGCTCGCTTGACCTTGTAAAAAAAACGGGGGCGAGGCTTGCGGAGCTTTTAGTCACCACCAAAAAATCCACTCCGGTTGGCGATTCCATCACCTTGTCTTTTGCCAGCGTACCGGTACAATTCGGTAAATCACAAATGCGCCTTGCCAAAAACATCCGGCTAAGAAACTGGGCGTTTAATCGGTTTTTTGCCCCATTAGATGG
>CAYUJK010000477.1:0-1465 GCA_964444895.1 uncultured Roseivirgaceae bacterium | reverse complement strand
AGTCAAAACTCAGGGCACTGGCAGGGAAATCTACCATGATTCACGGTCGTGAAACGGAAGTGCGCCCCATCACCAATCCCACATTGCTCGATTTTCTTCAGCAAAACCACCTTCACGTGCCACTGAAGGGAAAACACAAATACGGACTCTTTTTTAAAGCACAACTGGTGTCAGTGGCCTCCTTCAGCTATCCCCGAAACATTACTATCGACGGTCAAAAAGTGCGGTCGTATGAGCTGTTGCGGTTTTGCCATCTGAACGGCTACATTGTGGTGGGCGGACTCACCAAATTGCTGGCGCACTTCATCAGGGCGCAGCCAGTCGAGCACCTGATGACCTACGTGGATATCGAATGGGGCGCCGGTGAAGGTTTTGAGAAAGCAGGGTTTAAAAGGACAGGCCAAATGCCTCCAAAAACTTTCTGGATAAACAAAACCGACTTGCAACGGTTTCATCAAATAGGTGGTCAGGATACGGAAGACCTGACGTCCCAGTATGCTGACGTGTATAATTGCGGCAGCTACAAAATGGAAAAGTTCATTGGGCAAAACAGGTAATACGCCTGACTCACAACCTTGGAAATAAACATCGGATTATGAAGTATCTTATCGCTCTGCTCCTTCCTGTGTTGTTAGCAGGAACATCTGTAGCCCAGGACAAGATGGGCCGTGTAAAAGTTCAATTTTCCAGCGGTGCAGAAGCAGGATTCTGGCGAACCAACCGGGGCCCTTATGCTCCGGGCATCACACCCGCAAATATGATTGATGGATCTCGCCCTGGTTTTTCCCTGCCCCTGGAAATCAGCGGTTCCTATTCGCTCAAAAGGCTTCTGCTGGGGCTGGAGGTTAGAAATAACACGCTTTTTATCGATGAGATCATCGGTTTCGGAGATGCAGATGACACCCCCAACCGGTACTATATTTCTGAGCGCTCGTCTGTCAACTTCACCGCTTTTTACCTGAGCGTGGGGCTTGCGGCGGTGGATCGAAAAGTTTACAAGTTTGTGCCAAGGATTTCCGCGGGTACCTTTATAGACGATTCCACCCACCCCGAAAAGGACTTTTTCGGTGCGCGGATCGCCTGGAAACTAAGCTTGCAACACGAAGTGCATTTCGGGAGAGTGTACGTTCACCTGAGTCCGGTGTATTCGCAGCTGCGAGTACGCTCCGGCGCCGGCCACTTCCGTGACGAAGGTAAGCACAGCATTCACCAGGCCGGCATCAACGTGGGGCTGGGGGTAAAGCTGTAGGGCTTGAAGACCCAAACTTGGGAGAGACAATCTTGTCGGTGACGTATTAATTCAATAGATTTATACGTAATTCAATAAAAGTACTATGGAAACTAAATTGACATTGAGGCTAAATGGCAATGTTATCGAAAAGCTAAAAATTATGCCCGCAGTCATAAGATTAGCATTTCTAAGATGATTGAGTCTTATCTTGATAGCGTACCTCAGCAGAAAAAA
>CAYUJK010000476.1:0-3087 GCA_964444895.1 uncultured Roseivirgaceae bacterium | reverse complement strand
GGCCCCGTCCCGAAAATTTTCAGCGATTTTTCTGGGGCAATTTATCTTATATTTTCGTTGAAAAAAAACCATGCAGTTGTCGGGAAGCCAGAGCAAAAACACCTTCAAACTATCGGCACACAGGTGCAATGCAAGTTTTCCCCATACGAATCGACAGGGGTAATATAAATAATGGCAATAAATTCGCTGAAAGTTTTCGGGAGCTTCCGGGGCTTGGATTGGGGCTCTTTTTCATTTGTAGATATGAAGTATTGATTGGTATATTTGGCCTGTAGACATTGTGGTAAAGCTTAATAGCCTCACAAGATCAGTATTTCCGTGTGAGAGATGTGTCACACCAAAAAAACGAATACAGATTACTGACTACCGAACACACAAAAATTAATCCTGTTTTTCAAGGGATTTCACCTATAACCTAATTCCGCGTCAATGAAATATCTACCAATAGAAAGCAGCCTGTTTATTCAAAACCGAAAAAAACTCCGCGCCCAGTTGAAGCCCGGGGCACTGGCGGTCTTCAACTCGAATGACATAATGCCTACCTCGGCAGACGGAACGATGCCCTTTCGGCAGCAGACGGACCTTTTCTACCTCACAGGTATTGACCAGGAGGAGAGTATTTTGTTACTATTTCCTGATCACCCGGATGAAGGCCTGCGTGAAATTCTGTTTCTGCGCGAAACAAATGAGGAAATCGCTATATGGGAAGGACATAAGTATACTAAAGAGGAGGCCCAGAGTACCTCGGGAATTAACACAGTCTTGTGGCTTTCTGATTTTGAGCGGACATTTGACAGCCTGGCCACGTTTGCCGAATACATCTGCCTGAATGCCAACGAACACTTGAGGTCGGCCAAGCGGGTTCAAACGCGCGACGACCGCTTTATTCACTGGTGCCAGGAAAAGTACCCGCTGCATCGGTATGAAAGGTTGGGGCCCATCATGCATCGCCTGCGAGCCATCAAGTCGGAGCAGGAAATAGCCTTGATAAAAAAAGCCTGTGAAATTACCGAAAGGGGCTTCAGGCGCGTGCTGGACTTCGTGAAACCAGGCGTAATGGAGTATGAAATTGAGGCAGAGTTGATCCATGAGTTTATCCGCAACCGTTCGGCGGGCTTTGCTTACCAACCGATCATTGCTTCGGGAGCCAATGCCTGCGTACTCCATTATCTTGATAACAACCAGCAGTGCAAAGCGGGAGATGTGCTTCTGATGGATGTGGCGGCGGAGTATGCTAATTACAACTCGGATTTGACGCGCAGTATTCCGGTAAACGGCAGGTTTACCTCCCGGCAGAAGGAAGTGTACAACGCGGTGCTACGTGTTATGCGGGCAGCTATGCAACTGTTGAAGCCAGGGATCGCACTTCCTGAGTACCACAGGGAAGTGGGTAAAATAATGGAAAGCGAACTGCTGCAGTTGGGTTTGCTCGACAAAACAGACATCAAAAACCAGGATACTCAAAAGCCGGCGTACAAGAAGTACTTTATGCATGGCACGTCGCACCACCTGGGCCTCGATGTGCACGACTATGGCCACATGTACCGAAGGTTCGAGCCGGGAATGGTGTTTACTGTGGAGCCGGGTATTTATATCCGGGAGGAAGGCCTGGGCATACGGCTGGAAAACAATGTGGTGATCAGGGAAGGGGGCATCGAAGATCTGATGGCAGGTATTCCGATCGAGGCAGATGAGATCGAAAGCCTGATGCATGCAAAGTAGCAGGCCGGTAAAAAAATAAGGTTTGCTGAAAGTGCAAACCTATACTTAGCAATTAAGGTTTTCTTTAAAACGGGCGAATTTTTCCCTGGTGGGGTAGCGAGACTAATTTACAGCTACCCTGTATTTGGCGATTTTCTCCCTCAGCATTTCCCGGTCAGCCGTTACTTTGGGGTCGCCATAGATGTTTTTGGAAAGTTCAGACACCACCTGCTTTTTGAAGCCAAGTTTTTCCGCAATGCTCTGGCAGAAGGCAATTTCTGACTTAAATACCTGGCCATCCACCTTCATCAACTGTATTACCAGGTACAGGTATTCAAACCGCTCGTCTTCCGTTAATGCGGCAAGGCTGCCTATCGGCTCCGGCTTTTTCAAGAGGTCTTTTATGTCTTCGTCAGAAAACCCGTTCGCTTTGGCAATGGCTTCTATTCTTTTGAGTTCCTTACCAGCAAGTTCACTATCAATAGTGGCGAGCTGAATGAGAATATTCAATTGTTTCTTTTGCATTATCGTTTTCATTACTCCAATTAAAATACTTACCAAATTTAGTAATTAATTTTAATCGGCGAATAAACGTAAATTAAGAGGTGCAGAATAAACATGTAATATCTCTCACCCTTTTGCCTTCAGGAATTTCAAGTCTTGGTTTTCTGCTCCAAACTCTCATTGGATTTGAAACTGGAATGTTTGGGTTTCAACTGTATTCCCGGCATTGTTATAAACTATTTCAGTAAATTCAGCTGCTTTGTCGACGCCGATTTTGACCACAGTTGTGCACCTTGTACCATATCCGGGTATTTTGATAAACATTGATGAAAGATTTTTTTCCAATTCTAACGGAGCTCCCGTATCGGGCAGTTCCTCGTCTTTTGCCAATTGCATGTCGTAAAGAAGGCCGGCCAAATAGGTGTTTTCCACGTCCTGGGTGCTGAGCGCTTCGGAGAGTTTTTCTTTGGCTTTTCGAACTTTGGGCCAGGGAGAATTCATCAGCGCATTGGAAAGGCCATGAACCCCCTCTTTTAATTCGGACGTTTTTTTTGAGATGTTGGAAAAATGAAAAAAGCCCGATTGGTCCTTCAAGAGCAGATTAAAGCCATTGTACTGTTCCGATTCTTCTGCGATGCTGTTGAGGAAATCTTTTGCCGGTAAATTGCCATCCAGAAATCTTATGGGGAGTTGGCCGCGCGAAGGGGCTTCGTCTTTTAAATTTCGAAAATCCCGGAAATTAGTAACTGCAGCCAGACGCCCGGATTTGTCCACGCCTATCCACGTGCCGCCGGACCTAAGGTCTTTCCCTGCGAGAATGTGCGCAGGCCCGCTCCAGTAGTGGGCGTTTTGCGTTTCGCGGTCAAAGAACTCGTCGCGATT
>CAYUJK010000475.1:0-3092 GCA_964444895.1 uncultured Roseivirgaceae bacterium | reverse complement strand
GCCACACTTTCTGCAGCTGGTAACACAAAATCAGGATAATCCACCGATTCGGCAGAAAAAGTGCCGAAATCATTTACTTCGTATCCTTCTGCCAGCAAAAATTTCTTTATAGCTTCTTTTAGATGAAAGCCGGCATGGTCGGTTCCCAGGGCTATTTTGGTCATTTTTTTGTCAATTTGTTATTGAGTTCGTTAGCAAATATAAAAGATCCGCTACAAGGAAGAATGCCATAGCGCAACAAAACGAATCTCCTACCTCGCAAAAGATTTGGACGGGCAAGAGCCACCCAGGGAAATCGATTTTAAAAATTTTAGCCATCAAAAAATTCCATTAGTCCCCTTTTGAAAGGGGTTAGGGGAATGTTCATTGACAAAGCTTATTTTTTGATGGCTAAAATTTCTTTCAAAAAGCATCTCAAAGTTTAAAAGCGATTTCCCGGCAGAGCCACCAACTATTTCATCCAAACATGGGAAAAAGTCATATTTTACTCTGTCTTCTCCCGCTACTTTTACACCGACGAAATAGCATAGAGAAAATAAGTAAGAGTAGTATGCAGTTTTGACGCTCAAAGGAAACATAAAAAGGAGCTTATGTATGTTGCCAACTGGCTGATCTCCCTGAAACCAACAACCCTGAAAATTATTAACTAATGAGCAAATGAATAAATACCTGTATTTATCAGTAACACCGGAGGCATTGATCTGTTCGATGTTGCCGCCGGAAGAATTCGGAAGTTACCTGGCTGTAGGCTCCAAAAAAAGATCCCGCGGCCAGGCAATTTTTTTTGAAGTGGATATGGATCTGGCCGGCGATCTGGCCCCGGCAGAATACATAGAACAGCGATGTGTGCCCCACAAAGATGGCTCGCCTAAATGCTCATTGTATCTTTCCATCTACCGTGTATTGGAACGCGTACCGCTAAAGGCGTTGAAAAAGTTATACCTCGCTACGGACGACGGACGGGTATTGGGCTTGGAAAAAGCAAACTATGTAGTAGATGAAAAGCCCGGACTGCACCTCTACCAAGAGCTGAGCCCCGTAACGCCACGTATTGCCAGCAATCTTCCCCCGGGGAAATTCCTTCAATACGTTACCAACCCCGACCACAGGGTGTCTGTACCGGTGTTGTTTTTCGTAGAACTACAACTCAATGGCGTCGCCAACGATCCCATAGCCGGTCCGGCAGAAAACCTTCCCTACGCCAACATCCCTCACCTGCGCGACTGCCTGGCAGGCCTCATGCACGACAAAGATAAAAACACCAAAACGGTGGTGCGGTTTTTTAATGGCGACGTGCTGTACCGAACCTGTAAAAACGGATTCTTTATAGGCAACAACCAGGAGATGATCTACTACCCATTCCCCACGAGGGAAGAGCTGGAGCTGACGCACTATGTATGGTGGAGGTCAGCACTCACCCTGGGATTTAATTAGCCCGAAATCTGAAAACGCAAGGTCAAGAACTTTAACAGAAACACGACAATGGACAATATATTTTGGTTGATTCCCGCCGCCTCCGTACTTGCTCTACTTTTTGCTTACTACTTCTACCGGCAGGTCTGGAGCGAAGAAGAGGGTACGAAGTTGATGAAAAAAATCGCCGGACACGTGCGCAAAGGCGCCATGGCCTATCTAAAACAGCAATACAAGGTGGTTATCATTTTCTTTGTAATCCTCACCATCCTCTTTTCCGTGCTGGCTTATGGCTATAACCTGCAAAATCCCTGGGTGCCCTTTGCCTTCCTTACCGGAGGGTTGTTTTCGGGTGTTGCGGGTTTCCTGGGAATGAAAACCGCTACGATGGCTTCAGCACGCACGGCCAACGCCGCCAGAAAGTCGCTGAATGCCGGGTTGCGAATTGCCTTTCGCAGTGGCGCCGTCATGGGCCTGGTGGTAGTAGGCCTGGGGCTACTCGACATCTCGCTGTGGTTTATTGTACTCAATTGGGTATATCCGGCCGCAGAAGACACACACAACATGCTGATCATCACCACTACCATGTTGACCTTTGGGATGGGAGCCTCTGCCCAGGCGCTCTTTGCCAGAGTGGGCGGAGGTATCTATACCAAAGCAGCTGACGTAGGCGCCGACCTGGTAGGCAAGGTAGAAGCGGGTATTCCCGAAGATGACCCCCGCAACCCCGCCACCATAGCCGACAACGTAGGCGACAACGTGGGCGATGTGGCGGGTATGGGCGCTGACCTTTACGAATCGTACTGCGGCTCCATCCTTGCCACGACAGCGCTGGGCGCTGCGGCATTCCTCTCCAACCCGGAAATGCAGATGAAAGCCGTGATGGCGCCCATGCTGATTGCCGCAGTGGGTATCGTGTTGTCAATTATCGGCATCTATGTAGTACGCACCAAAGAGACCGCTACCCAGAAAGACCTGATGAATTCGCTGGCAAGAGGCATCAATCTCAGCTCTGTGCTGATCATTGTGTTTTCATTCGGACTGTTGTACCTGCTAAAAATTGACAACTGGCTGGGAATATGGGGCGCCATCGTCACAGGACTACTGGTAGGCATCATTATCGGTAAGGCCACAGAATATTTCACATCAGAGGAATACAGCCCTACGAAAAAAATCGCAGACAGCACAGAAACAGGCCCGGCCACCGTAATCATCTCAGGGCTTGGCATGGGCATGGTATCCACGGCCATACCAGTGCTGGCTGTGGCGGCAGGTATTATCATCTCCTACCTTTTTGCGGCGGCGGGAGACGTAGGAAACATGGGCATGGGCCTCTACGGTATTGGCATAGCGGCAGTGGGGATGCTCTCTACACTCGGCATTACGCTGGCTACCGATGCCTACGGACCTATTGCTGACAACGCCGGAGGTAACGCAGAAATGAGCGAACTCGGTCCCGAAGTGAGGAAACGCACTGACGCGCTGGACTCACTGGGCAATACCACCGCCGCTACGGGCAAGGGCTTTGCCATTGGATCCGCGGCGCTGACGGCCCTTGCTTTGCTGGCATCGTACATTGAAGAATTGAAAATAGGTATCGACAGGCTGATTCAAAATACTGGCGCCTACATTTTTCCTAACGAGGTATCGCTGAGCAGCAGGGCTGAGCTATCACAGCT
>CAYUJK010000474.1:0-3102 GCA_964444895.1 uncultured Roseivirgaceae bacterium | reverse complement strand
TTGATTTTCATTTTTTAAAGATAATCGAAAATTTGCAAGTAGGTTCCTGATTTACCCTGAGTGCGGCTTTTAGTCGCGTCGCCGGCACAGCAAATGAGTGTACCCAAGTAGAGTAGATGACACCTGAATAGAGGAAAATGTTGAAAAACTGTTTGGAAATTAGGCCTTTCAATTTGTCATAAATGATATATTTGCCGATTAACCCAAAAGCCAATGAACCCCAAAAAAAAGAATTCCAGAACGGCAAATCCGTCGCCCGTTGCTGAAAAAAGCTTTTTAGATAAAATGGATACTTTTTTCCAGGCCAATATGCAAGTGTGGTTCTGGGGAAGTTTTATTCTTTTATTTTTGCTGAGTCTTTTTTTCTTCGATCCGAAAGTATCAATTGGCGGAGACGACTCTGAATACATCAAGCGAGGCTATGATCTGATAAACAAAGGAGACTTTCCGGGTTTCCAGGGTCCTTTGTACCCTATGGTGTTGGCCCTGATCATTGGTCTGGCAGGCCTGAACCTCGTCGTGATGAAGCTCTTTTCGGTGGTCTTTATGCTCGTGCATTTCCGGCTTTTTTACCTGGTATTCAGGCGATATCTACCGGCTTCTGTGCTGGTTCCGGTAATGCTGATGTTAGCAGTAAACGCGTCCATGCTTTACTTCGCGAGTTCCAACTATACCGAATCTTTTTTTCTAATGGTACAAAGTTTTTTCCTCTATGTGTTTGAAAAATATTTTATCCGGGAATTCAAAGGATCCTACACGATAAGGGAAGATTATAAGAAATTTCTACTGCTGGGGTTGGCTTTATTTTTAATGGCCATTACCAAAAATATAGGGCTCACGGCGCTGATTGCCGTTTGCCTTTTCTTCCTGGTGAGGAAAAAGTGGCTGGCCACTGTGTATGCTATAGTCGCTTTCGCAGTCTTTCAGTTGCCCTTCACAGCAGTTAAGCACTACGGCTTTGAGGCTCAGGCAGCGCAGGTGTCGGGGCAGGGAAATTCACTATTGCTAAAGCAGCATAATAATCCATCGATGGGAAAGGAAGATTTCTCAGGATATGTGGATCGGATAGTCATCAATTCCAAAGAGTATTTGTCAAAGCATTTTTCTGTGATATATGGATTGAAATCTGAAGTGCGACCGGTGAGCTCAGGATTTTGGACCATCGTCCTTTATCTCATTCTTTTCACAGGATTTATAGCTTTATTTTCAAAATCCGAATTCTGGACTTTCACCGGTTTTTATCTCATCGTTTCGTGCGGAATATCGTTCGTGGTACTTCAGACATACTGGAGCCAGGAGCGGCTCATATTGGTATACACACCACTAGTGTTGATTTATCTTCTTTTTACTGTTTACTATCTTGTCAAAAACTACAGGCCAGGGTTGGTCGTAATTTGGATGGTCGTTTTGGGGGTATTTTTCTTTGCCAATGGATGGCGAACCATCAAGAAAATACCTGACACCGCCAAGGCTTTGAGCCACTATCTGAAAGGTGATTTGCTGTATGGGTTTACGCCCGACTGGATACACTTTTTCGAAGTGAGCAAATGGGCCACTGAAAACCTTCCTGAGGGCTCTTATGTGGCATCCCGAAAACCAGGTATGTCGTTCATATATGGCGGGGCTGATTTTTACGGGATATGGAATGTGCCATCGGAAGATCCGGACGAGCTGTATAACCGGCTGAAAGATGCTGGGGTGACGCACGTGATCATGGCGAGCCTACGGACTGACCCCTCACAAAATACGGGCAGGACAATCACTACGGTGCGCAGGTACCTCTCGATTATTCACAGTAAATACCCGGATAAAATCGAATTTGTTCACAAAATAGGGGAGGAAGAGCCTGCTTTCTTATATAAATTGAATTAGGATGCACATTGATAGCAGCAAGTACCTTCAGTACAAAGAATATTTCAATAAGATTTCAAAAGACTGGATAGGTTACCGAAAAAGACGTGCTTATTACTGGAACTCAATAACAAGATATATAGACTATTTCCTTAACGACGGTAACAGCATTTTGGAGATAGGATGTGGGGCAGGAGATCTGCTTCATGATGTAAAAGGCACCCGGAAAGTGGGGATAGACTTTAGTGAGGGAATGATCGGGATAGCCAGAGGCCGGTATCCCGAGATCGAGTTTCATGTGATGGAGGCAGAGAACATTACGCTCGACGAGAAATTTGACGTCGTGATATTGTCGAACTTGATCGGATACCTTCAGGATATAGAACATGTGTTCATCCAAATAGGCAAATTGTGCCACCCGCAAACACGAATCATTGTCACCTACTACAATAAGTTATGGGAGCCTCTGATCCATTTTGCCGAGTGGATAGGGATAAAGCGAAAAGCCCCGGAGCAAAACTGGCTGACCAATCACGATATCATCAACTTGCTGTACCTCGCCGGTTTTGAAGCCTACAGGGATAATAAGAGCATGTTGATTCCTTTTCGGATACCACTGCTCAGTCGTTTTTTCAATAACTTTTTGTCAAGGATAGGATTCTTTAATTTCTTCTCTTTAAACCGCTACGTTTTTGCCCGGCCTTTTCAGAAGATCAAATCATGTGAGGAGATGGACAAGCTGTACAGCACCACGATCGTGATCCCTGCCCGAAATGAAAGTGGAAATATCGAAAATGCCATCCTCAGAATGCCAAAATTTGGCAGTCATCAGGAGATCATATTTGTAGAAGGGAACTCTACCGATGACACCTGGGAAAAGATACAGGAAGTGCAGCAAAAATATGTGGGTGTCCACGACATTAAAACAGCGCAACAAGACGGCAAGGGGAAGGGAGATGCGGTGCGAAAAGGCTACGATATGGCTTCTGGTGATATCCTGATGATCCTTGACGCGGACCTGACTGTGCCGCCGGAGGAACTGCCCAAGTTTTTCTATGCCCTGGCATCGGGAAAAGGGGAGTTTATCAATGGCAGCAGGCTCATCTACCCCAAAGAAAAGAAGGCCATGCGCCGGTTAAACACCTTCGGAAACAAGTTTTTCAGTTGGGCATTTTCCTGGCTGCTGGAGCAGAAGGTTAAAGACTCTTTGTGTGGCACCAAGGTGATGTTTCGCAAGGATTATGAAAACCT
>CAYUJK010000473.1:0-3109 GCA_964444895.1 uncultured Roseivirgaceae bacterium | reverse complement strand
GTGTTGCCGGAAAATGCCGATAGCCTGGATATTTTATTCAATGAATTGATGTTCAATCCCCTGTCCGGAAGTAAGAATTTCGTAGAGTTGGTGAATGTTTCTGACAAATATATTGACCTGAAAGGCTGGAAGCTTCTACGGGAGCGGGATGGGGAAGTCATCGAGGAAGTGAGTTTTGCCAATGATCATCTTATGGTGAAACCGGGTGATATTTTCGTCGTCACCGAAGACCGCAACTTGCTCATAGCACAATATCCCCATTCAAGCGAAGCCACCATCATTGAGGCCCGGACACCGCAAATGAACAATGACGAGGGTGTGGTGATTCTTGCCAACCGTGAAGGAAATTTCATCGACAGGGTATACTATCACGAAGACTATCACCACCACGCTATCCGCAACAAAAAAGGTGTTTCACTCGAAAGGATCAGTTATTCAGCCGGAGGAAGCGACAATCCTGAAATCTGGCAGTCGGCTGCCTCTACGGTAGGTTTTGCCACTCCGGGACGCAAGAATTCGCAGTATTTTGCGTCTCAAATAGAAAAACCTTTCTCCATTGATCCACCCGTTTTCAACCCTAACAATGACGGTTACAAGGATTTCACCACATTCAACTTCGAACTGGACAACTACAGCTATCTCGCGTCGCTATTTATCTACGACCTGTCCGGGAGGGTAGTGAGGCAGCTCCTCAACAATCAAAATCTTCCCTTACAGGGCCACATTGTGTGGGAGGGCGATGACGACCACGGCAACAAAGTGCCCATTGGCAACTATATCGTGTATTTCGAACTCATAGGGCAAAGCGGAGAAAAAAAGCGTTATAAGGACAAAGTAGCGGTAGCTGCCTGGTTCTGACGAAGCCAAACCTGCAAACAATCGTTTTTTTTGACTTTATCTACGCGGTGATTTCTCGCACAAAAATAGTTTGCCCAGGGCTTCTGTGGCGGAGCGTCGCCTTTACATTTCCCGCGTCATTATCTCGGGCGCCAGAAGATGACCGTTGTCAGGTCCCCGGGTAAAAACCTGTGAGATTATTTTAATTATTATCAATAAAAGCAGACCCACTCTTATCATTTTCGTAAACTTTGAAATAATAAACAGCACCATTTTGCCATTCTTTCAATTTAAGGAGGGTGGTATTGGAAAATAATCTCCAAAGAAAAAAAGGAATCAGAGCATTTTATCTTTAGAATACTTCTGGTATTTTTGGGGCTTATTTTTGACAGGCAGGAGGTTGAAAATTAAATTTTTAAAATTATGTCAGAGGAAAAATTGAGATACTCTTCGAGCGAGCTGAAGGAATTTGAAGACCTGATCGTCGAGAAATTGGACAAAGCAAGGCAGGAGTTGAGCTTTATCAAAGAGACACTCACGCGAAATAACGACAGTGGCACGGACGACTCGTACAATTCCAGCAAAATGATGGAAGACGGCGCCGATACCATGGAAAAAGAAAGCTTGAGCCAGCTGGCTGCACGCCAGCAAAAGTTCATCAACAACCTGGAAAATGCCCTGGTGCGTATCAAAAACGGCACGTATGGTGTTTGCGTAGATACAGGCAAGCTCATTCCAAAAGAGCGACTGCGCGCCGTGCCCCATACCATGCATTCTATCGAGGCTAAACTCAACAAAAAGTAGAATTGGACTTTTTACAAAATCACGTAGAAGCGCTGATATTCTGTTCTCCCAGCCCCATTAAGGTGAGCGAAGTACAGGCCTGTCTTGCTGAGATGTTCGACGCCGACGTGCCTGAAAAAGACATCGAACAAGCGGTGTCTCACCTGATCGAAAAATACGCCTCTGACGAATACTCAATAGAAATCTGCAAAAGCGGCGGTGGCTACCAGTTCCTTACCAAAGCTGCTTACCAGGCCAGTATCGGCATTTTGCTGAAACAACAATCGAAGCGACGACTATCGACCTCCGCACTGGAGACCCTGTCGATCATCGCCTATAAACAACCCATCACCAAAAGTGAAATTGAACAAATACGGGGCGTAAACTGTGACTACTCCATCCAAAAGCTCCTGGAAAAAGAACTGATAGAGATAAAAGGAAAGTCAGATGCTGTAGGTAGGCCGCTTATTTATGGTACTACCACTATGTTTATGGAGTATTTTGGCATCAACGATATCAAAGACCTCCCCTCTCCCAAAGACTTTGCCGCGGAAGAAAACAAAATCGGCGAAGAGCAGGAAGAAAAAGAGGAAAAATAAGCCTCACGACCATTTCAAAAAAACCCGCCTTCTCAATATTCCCGATCAATAGTGCTGTTCGCGTCTAAAAAATCACGTAATTCGCACCTAATTTGAGCCATGAAGCCTTACAAAAAAAAATTTACCGGAATTTCTCCCCGCAAGCAAAAGCGCGACACAGCCAACACACCCGACTACGACCTCAAAAAGATCAACGAGCGAGCCGGTAAAGCCTCTTCAAATGAACCGATACGGCTGAACCGCGCCATTGCCAACTCAGGCATCTGCTCTCGCCGCGAAGCCGACCAACTCATACTGGAAGGTAAAATCAAGGTAAACGGAAAAATCGTAACCGAGCTGGGATTCAAGGTACAGTCCAGCGACAAAGTGTTCTACAATGGCAAGCTGCTACAAAGGGAGCGAATGGTGTACGTGCTCCTCAACAAACCAAAAGACTTCATCACCACCACCAAAGATGAGAAAGGCCGGAAAACGGTGATGAGCCTGGTGTCCAAAGCCTGTGAAGAGCGCATCTACCCCGTAGGCCGGCTTGATAGAAATACTACGGGGCTGCTGCTGTTTACCAACGACGGCGAACTGGCTAAAAAACTCACCCACCCCTCGCATAAAGTAAGAAAGATTTACCAGCTTGAACTCGATAAACCCATAGAAGAGGAAGATTTCAACAAAATCCTTTCGGGCGTAGAGCTGGAAGACGGTGTCACAGAGGTAGATGATTTGGCAGTGATATCGCCAGACAGAAAAACGCTCGGCATTGAAATTCATTCCGGTAAAAACCGCGTAGTGCGGCGCATTTTCGAAGCAGTTGGATACGAAGTCGTGAAGTTGGACAGGGCCGTTTTTGCCGGTCTTAATAAAAAGGATCTGCCGCGGGGCAAATGGCGTTTTGT